>NZ_PSWE01000075.1:0-517 GCF_002932195.1 Rathayibacter sp. AY1C4
TCATGTGATTAGCAAGTTCATAAGAGCAAACGGTGAATGCCTTGGCATCTGGAGCCGAAGAAGGACGTCGTAATCTGCGATAAGCCTCGGGGAGCTGATAAACGAGCTGTGATCCGAGGATTTCCGAATGGGGAAACCCCGCCAGGCCCCTTGTGGTGACCTGGTGACTCCCGCCTGAATATATAGGGCGGGTAGAGGGAACGTGGGGAAGTGAAACATCTCAGTACCCACAGGAAGAGAAAACAACAGTGATTCCGTCAGTAGTGGCGAGCGAACGCGGAAGAGGCTAAACCGAGTCATGTGTGATACCCGGCAGGGGTTGCATGGCCGGGGTTGTGGGACTTTTCGTTCCGGTCTGCCGGCCGGTGAACGTTACAGCGCATCATAGACGAACAGGTTTGAACGCCTGGCCAGAGCGGGTGCGAGCCCCGTAGTCGAAATGGTGTTATGGCGTGAAGAGTATCCCAAGTAGCACGGGGCCCGAGAAATCCCGTGTGAATCTGTCAGGACCACCTGA
>NZ_PSWE01000009.1:0-119132 GCF_002932195.1 Rathayibacter sp. AY1C4
GGGCGGGGCTGCGTCGCGTTCGCCAGGTCGACCAGGGTCTGGATGGTCGGGGTGCGGGCGGCTGGGGCCGGTCGCTCGGACGGGATCGGCGGTTCGGCTCGGGAGCGAGGCGACCGCGGATCGTCGTGCGGTCTCGGGCTGAGAGCAGGTGCGGTGGACGGGTTCCGAGGCGCGCAGGAGGGGCGGCGGCTGGGAAGGTGCGGCGAGCGGACGAGGGGTCCCGCGGCGCGCGTACGATGGGGCGCGTGCCAGCAGTGAATCTGGGTCTTCCCAAGGTCCCCATGACCCTCGCCCCCCGCCGCAAGTCCCGCCAGATCAAGGTGGGCAAGGTGCTCGTGGGCGGTGACGCGCAGGTCAGCGTCCAGTCGATGTGCACCACACCGACGACGAACATCAACGCGACCCTCCAGCAGATCGCCGAGCTCACCGCGTCCGGCTGCGACATCGTCCGCGTCGCGGTGCCGAGCCGCGACGACGCGGAGGCGCTGCCGATCATCGCCAAGAAGAGCCAGATCCCGGTCATCGCCGACATCCACTTCCAGCCCAACTACGTTTACGCCGCGATCGACGCCGGCTGCGCCGCGGTCCGCGTGAACCCCGGCAACATCCGCAAGTTCGACGACCAGGTCGGCAAGATCGCCGCCGCCGCGAAGGCCGCCGGCGTCTCGATCCGCATCGGCGTCAACGCCGGCTCGCTCGAGCCGAGCATCCTGCAGAAGTACGGCAAGCCCACCCCCGAGGCCCTCGTCGAGAGCGCCGTCTGGGAGGCCAGCCTCTTCGAGGAGCACGACTTCCACGACTTCAAGATCTCGGTCAAGCACAACGACCCCGTCGTCATGGTGAAGGCCTACCGCCAGCTCGCCGAGCGCGGCGACTGGCCCCTCCACCTCGGCGTCACCGAGGCCGGCCCCGAATTCCAGGGGACCATCAAGTCCGCCACCGCCTTCGGCATCCTCCTCGGCGAGGGCATCGGCGACACCATCCGCGTGTCCCTCTCGGCCCCGCCCGCGCAGGAGGTCAAGGTCGGCCTGCAGATCCTCCAGTCGCTGAACCTCCGCGAGCGCAAGCTCGAGATCGTCTCCTGCCCCAGCTGCGGCCGCGCGCAGGTCGACGTCTACACGCTCGCCAACGACGTCACCGCCGGCCTCGAGGGCATGAGCGTCCCGCTGCGCGTCGCCGTCATGGGCTGCGTCGTCAACGGACCCGGCGAGGCCCGCGAGGCCGACCTGGGCGTCGCCTCCGGCAACGGCAAGGGCCAGATCTTCGTCAAGGGCGAGGTCATCAAGACCGTCCCCGAGGCCGAGATCGTCCAGACCCTCATCGAGGAGGCCAACCGCCTGGCCGCCGAGATGCCGGCCGACGACACCTCGACCGGAGCCCCGGTCGTCACCGTCGGCGCGAACTGACGGCGCGGGGCGGATCGACGTGGTCCGCCCCGCACTGCGCCTCGCGCTCGTGGTCGTCGCCGCCGCGCTCCTCGCCTCCGGTGTCGCCGCGCTCCGCAGCGGCCCGTCCTCCGAGGCCGGCGAATGCATCGACAGCCGCAGCCCGCAGGACCCCTTCGGCTGCGACCGCTGGGTGCTGACCGCGGCCGAAGGGGAGACCCCGTACACGGCCTGGGTCGAGGACGCCCGCGTCCGCCTCCGCTCCGAGAGCGTCGGGGGTGCGCCGACCCTGGTCGTCGGCACGGGCTGCCTCGTGGTCAGCGCCGCCTACCGGATCGACGACGGCGTGCTGGTCCCCGGCGACGAGGTGACCGGATCCGACAGCTGCTCCGACACGCCGAGCCCCGAGGCCATCCGGCTCCGGGCGCTCCTCTCCGGCCCGATGACGATCGGCGGCACCCCCGACGACGTGCTGCTGGACGGCACGGGCGGAGCGGTCGTCTTCTCGCGGATCCCCGACTGAGGCTCCCGGCGCCCTCGCGAGCCGGGGGAGCGCAGCGGATAGGATCGTCCCTCGTGGTCACCCGTCTCTCGCATCTGTTCGTCCGCACGCTCCGGGAGGATCCCGCCGACGCCGAGGTCGCGGGCCACCGCCTCCTCGTCCGCGCGGGCTACATCCGCCGTCAGGCGCCCGGCGTCTTCGCCTGGCTGCCGCTGGGCCTGCGCGTCAAGCGCCGCATCGAGCGGATCATCCACGAGGAGATGGAGGCGGCCGGCGCCCAGGAGGTGCACTTCCCCGCGCTCCTGCCCCGCGAGCCCTACGAGCTCTCGGGCCGCTGGACCGAGTACGGCGACGGCGTGTTCCGCCTGAAGGACCGCAAGGACGCCGACTACATGCTGGCTCCCACGCACGAGGAGTTCTTCACACTGCTCGTGAAGGACCTCTACTCCTCCTACAAGGACCTGCCCCTGTCGATCTACCAGATCCAGGACAAGTACCGGGACGAGGCGCGGCCCCGCGCGGGCCTCCTGCGCGGCCGCGAGTTCACGATGAAGGACGCGTACTCCTTCGACTACACCGACGCCGGCCTCGACGCGAGCTACCAGCGCCAGCGCGACGCCTACGAGCGGATCTTCGCCCGTCTGGGCCTGGAGTACGTGATCGTGCAGGCCGACGCCGGAGCGATGGGCGGCTCCCGGAGCGAGGAGTTCCTGCACCCCACCCCCGTCGGCGAGGACACCTTCGTCCGGTCGGCGGGAGGGTACGCGGCGAACGTCGAGGCGTACCGCACGCCCGTCCCCGCGGCGCTGCCCGTCGAGGGCCTGCCCGAGGCGCGCGTCTTCGACTCGCCCGACACCCCGACCATCCAGACCCTGGTCGACCTGGCGAACGCGACGCAGCCCCGCCCCGACGGCCGCGCCTGGACCGCCGCCGACACCCTGAAGAACGTCGTCCTCGCGCTCACCGCGCTCGACGGCACCCGCGAGCTCGTGATCGTCGGCCTGCCCGGCGACCGCGACGTCGACCTCAAGCGCGCCGAGGTGGCGTTCGCCCCGGCCGAGGTCGAGGCCGCCACGGCGGAGGACTTCGCGAAGCACCCCGGACTGGTCAAGGGCTACATCGGACCCTGGTCGGCCGAGGGAGCCGTCCTGGGCGAGGAGTCGGCGACCGGCGTCCGCTACCTGCTCGACCCGCGCGTGGTCGACGGCACCGCCTGGATCACCGGGGCCAACGTCTCCGGGCAGCACGTCCTCGACCTGGTCGCCGGCCGCGACTTCCACGGCGACGCCACCGTCGAGGTCGCGGACGTCCGCACCGGCGACGAGGCGCCCGACGGCTCGGGCCCGATCGAGACCGCCCGCGGCATGGAGATCGGCCACGTCTTCCAGCTCGGCCGCAAGTACGCCGACGTCCTCGGGCTGAAGGTGCTCGACGAGAACGGGAAGCTCGTCACCGTCACGATGGGCTCCTACGGCATCGGCGTGACCCGCATCCTCGCCATCATCGCCGAGGCCACCCACGACGACCGAGGACTGCTCTGGCCCGCGAACGTCGCGCCGTTCGACGTGCACGTCATCGCGACCGGCAAGGACGCGGCGGCTCTCGAGCTCGCCGAGTCGGTCGGCGCCTCCCTCGAGGCCGCCGGCCGCGACGTGCTGATCGACGACCGCCCGAAGGTCTCGCCCGGCGTCAAGTTCGGCGACGCCGAGCTGATCGGGGTGCCCGTGATCGTCATCGCGGGCCGAGGAGCGGCCGACGGGATCGTCGAGCTGTGGGACCGCCGGTCCGGCGAGCGCGAGCAGCTCCCGGTCGCCGAGGCGCTCGCCAGGCTGGGCGCCTAGACCCGACACGCCGAGGCGCTCGCCCGGCTGGGCGCCTAGACCCGACACGCCGAGGGCCCCGCCACCGCTTCCCGCGGCAGGCGGGGTCCTCCGTGCCTCGGCGGGATCCGCGGGTGGAACCCCGGGCCGCGTCGGGTACCCTTGAGGGCTGATCCGGGTGAGAGCCCGGCAGGCGAACGACCGCGGTCACCACCGCGGCATCCAAGTGAATAGAGAGAAAGGCCCGCCCGTGGACATCGACCTGAGCGTTCTGCGACTCATGGAGCGCGAGCGCGAGATTCCCTTCGAGGAACTCGTGCAGATCATCGAGCAGGCGATCCTGACCGCCTACCTCAAGCACATCGGCCAGGCCGACGACGCCGACAAGGCCACCGCCGTCGACGCGCGAGTGCACCTCGACCGCAAGACCGGTCACGTCTCGGTCTTCGTGCCCGAGCTCGACGAGGAGGGCGCCGTCGTGGGCGAGGCCGAGGACTCCCCGCGCGACTTCGGCCGCATCGCCGCCTTCGCCGCGAAGCAGGTCATCAACCAGCGCCTGCGCGACATCGCCGACGAGCACGTGCTCGGCGAGTTCAAGGGCCGCGAGGGCGACATCGTCGCCGGCGTCATCCAGCAGGGCCCCAACCCGCGGATGATCCACGTCGACCTCGGCTCCATCGAGGCGATCCTCTCGCCCGAGGAGCAGGTGCCCGGCGAGGACTACAGCCACGGACGCCGCATCCGCGTCTACGTCACGAGCGTCGGCCGCGGACCCAAGGGCCCGTCGGTCCAGGTGTCCCGCACCCACCCGTCGCTGGTGCGCAAGCTGTTCGCCCTCGAGGTCCCCGAGATCGCGTCCGGCGTTGTGGAGATCGTCTCCCTCGCCCGCGAGGCGGGCCACCGCACCAAGATCGCGGTGCGCGCGACCGAGCCCGGCGTGAACGCCAAGGGCGCCTGCATCGGCGAGCTCGGCCAGCGCGTGCGCGCGGTGACCGCCGAGCTCAACAACGAGAAGATCGACATCGTCGACTACTCCTCCGACCTGCCGACCTTCGTCGCCAGCGCGCTCTCGCCCGCCAAGGTGACCAGCGCGTTCGTGATCGACCAGAGCCTCAAGGCCGTCCGGGCGCTCGTCCCCGACTACCAGCTCTCGCTCGCCATCGGCAAGGAGGGCCAGAACGCCCGCCTCGCCGCCAAGCTGACCGGCGCGAAGATCGACATCCAGCCCGATTCGGTGATGGACGGGGAGTGATCCCCGAGCATCGGCCGTGCGGGGGAGCGGTCCTGGAGGGGAGGGAGTAGAGTGGAAGCCGTCAGAACGTGCGTCGGCTGCCGTCTGCGCGCCCCCCGGGCCTCTCTTCTGAGGCTGGTCCTCCACTCGAACGTCCTCGCGGTAGACCCGCGTGCCGTCCGTCCTGGTCGGGGAGCGTGGCTCCACGACACTGCCGACTGCTACGAGCTCGCGGTCAAGCGCCGCGCGTTCGGAAGAGCGTTCCGGACACGCGAGAGCGTGGACGCGAGCGAGCTGGAGCAGTACATCGCACGATCCGACCGGCTCGGCCCCTCGACCGGAGGGGCCGGAGCAGCGCACGATCACACCATAGAGAACAGGCAGAACGGCCCGTGAACTGATCATGAGCGAAGACTGATGAGCGGCTCGAAATGAGACCCGTCCGTTCGTGACGCCTGCCCCCGTCTTGGGTGCAGGCCCAAGACAGGAGAGAAGTGGCAAAACCACGCGTACACGAGATCGCATCCGAACTGGGTGTCGATAGCAAGGTCGCACTTGCGAAGTTGAAGGAGCTCGGCGAGTTCGTCAAGGGCCCGTCCTCGAGCATCGAACCCCCGGTGGCGCGCAAGCTCCGCCAGGCCCTCCAGGGCCAGGGCGGTTCCTCCGCGGGAGCGTCGGCGACCCCGGCCGCCCCCGCCGCCGGCGCCCGTCCCGGGGCCCCGCGCCCCTCCGGCGCGCGTCCGTCCGCGCCCACGCCCGGACCGGCCAAGCCGCCCGCTCCGGCGCCGGCACCGCCGATGTCGGTCGCCGAGCGCCAGGCCCAGGCTCAGGCCGCCCAGGAGGCCGCGGCCGCTCAGCGCGCTCAGGCAGCCAAGGACGCGCCCGCCGAGGCCGCCGCTCCGGCTCCGACCGAGGCCCCCGCGGCTCCGGCCGCCGCCGAGAAGCCGGCGTCCGGCGCGACCCCCGGCGGACCCAAGCCCGTCACCCCGCGTCCGGCTCCCGCCGCGAACACCCCGCGCCCCGGCGGCGCCTCGGGCGGCTCCAACCGCCCCGGCGGCACCCCGCGCCCGGGCAACAACCCGTTCGCCAGCAACCAGGGCATGGGACAGCGTCCCGCCGCCCCGCGCCCCGGCAACAACCCCTTCGCCAGCTCGCAGGGCATGGGATCGCGTCCGACCCCGGGCAACATCCCCCGCCCCGCTGCTCCGCCGCCGGGTCCGCCGGGACGCTGGCCGAAGCCGGCGGCGGAGCAGGACGTCCCGGCGGTGCCGGTCGTCCGGCCGGCGGCGGCTTCCAGCGCCCCGGCGGCGCTCCCGGTGCCGGTGGCGGCTTCGCCCCGCGTCCCGGTGGCGGTGGCGGTCGCGGTCGCGGCCCCGGCGGTGGAACCGCAGGAGCCTTCGGTCGCGGTGGCGGCAAGAGCAAGGCCCGGAAGTCCAAGCGCACGAAGCGTCAGGAGTTCGAGCTCAGGGAGGCCCCGTCGCTCGGCGGCGTCAGCGTCCCCCGCGGCGACGGCAGGACGGTCATCCGTCTGCGCCGCGGCGCGTCGATCTCGGACTTCGCCGACAAGATCGAGGCCATGACCGGCGTGCCGGTGCCCCCCGGCAACCTGGTCACCGTCCTCTTCGCCCTCGGCGAGATGGCGACGGCCA
Source organism: Rathayibacter sp. AY1C4 (assembly GCF_002932195.1). NCBI lineage: Bacteria > Bacillati > Actinomycetota > Actinomycetes > Micrococcales > Microbacteriaceae > Rathayibacter > Rathayibacter sp. AY1C4. The sequence continues at coordinate 6,588 of NZ_PSWE01000009.1, forward strand.
CCGAGTCGCTCGACGAGGCCACCTTCGAGGTGCTCGGCTCCGAGCTCGGCTTCAAGATCCAGGTCGTCTCGCCCGAGGACGAGGACAAGGAGCTCCTCGAGGGCTTCGGTCTCGACCTCGAGCAGGAGCTCGACGACGAGACGGACGAGGACCTCGAGATCCGTCCCCCCGTCGTCACCGTCATGGGTCACGTCGACCACGGAAAGACGCGCCTGCTCGACGCGATCCGCAACGCCAACGTCGTCGCCGGCGAGGCGGGCGGCATCACGCAGCACATCGGTGCGTACCAGGTCGTCGCGGAGCACGAGGGCATCGAGCGCCCGATCACCTTCATCGACACCCCGGGTCACGAGGCGTTCACCGCCATGCGAGCCCGCGGTGCCCAGGTCACGGACATCGCGATCCTCGTGGTCGCGGCGGACGACGGCATCATGCCGCAGACCATCGAGGCGCTGAACCACGCCCAGGCGGCCAACGTGCCGATCGTGGTCGCGGTGAACAAGGTGGACAAGCCCGACGCCAACCCGGCCAAGGTGCGCCAGCAGCTCACCGAGTTCGGGCTCGTCGCCGAGGAGTACGGCGGAGACGTCATGTTCGTCGACGTGTCGGCTCGCGCGGGCACCGGCATCCAGGACCTCCTGGACGCCGTGCTGCTCACCGCGGACGCCGGTCTCGACCTGCGCGCCAACCCCAACAAGGAGGCGCGCGGAGTCGCGATCGAGGCGAAGCTCGACAAGGGACGCGGTGCGGTCGCGACCGTGCTCATCCAGTCGGGAACGCTGCGCGTCGGAGACGCGATCGTCGCCGGAACGGCCTACGGCCGCGTCCGTGCGATGGCGGACGAGAACGGCAACGCCGTCCTCGAAGCCGTGCCGTCGCGTCCGGTGCAGGTGCAGGGACTCTCGTCCGTGCCCCGCGCCGGCGACACCTTCCTCGTCACCGAGGAGGACCGCACGGCCCGTCAGATCGCCGAGAAGCGCGAAGCCGCTCAGCGCAACGCCCTGCTGGCCAAGGCCCGCAAGCGCATCTCGCTCGAGGACTTCACCCGTGCTCTCGAGGAGGGCAAGGTCGAGTCGCTCAACCTCATCATCAAGGGCGACGTGTCCGGTGCCGTCGAGGCGCTGGAGGAGTCGCTCGTCAAGATCGAGGTCGACGACTCGGTGCAGCTGCGCATCATCCACCGCGGTGTCGGTGCGATCACGGAGTCGGACGTCAACCTCGCGACGATCGACAACGCGATCATCGTGGGCTTCAACGTCCGCCCCGACCCGAAGGCCCGCGAGCGCGCTGCTCGAGAAGGAGTGGACATCCGCTTCTACTCGGTCATCTACAACGCGATCGAAGAGGTCGAGAACTCGCTCACGGGCATGCTCAAGCCCGAGTTCGAGGAGGTCCAGTCCGGTGTCGCCGAGATCCGCGAGGTGTTCCGCTCCTCCAAGTTCGGCAACATCGCGGGTGTCATCGTCCGCTCCGGCACGATCACCCGCAACTCGAAGGCGCGCGTCATCCGTGACGGCGTCGTGGTCGGGGACAACCTGGCCATCGAGTCGCTGCGTCGCTTCAAGGACGACGTCACGGAGGTCCGTACGGACTACGAGGCCGGTATCGGACTCGGAAAGTACAACGACATCCAGATCGGCGACGAGATCGAGACGATCGAGATGAAGGAGAAGCCGCGAGGCTGATCCGCTCCACTGGAAGGCCCGGGTCCGCCCGGGCCTTCCGGCGTCTCACGGCGCTGTTCGTGCGGGATCGGGAGGGGACTCTCGTCCTCTCGCGCCCTGCGGGAGGAATCGGGGGCCGCCCGTGTCCCGGAGGTGCGCACCCTCCAGCGTGCGCTTCCGCACCTCCGGGCGTGGGAGGCCGGCCCCGATCAGACGTTCTTGCAGCGGTGACTGCGCCCGCTGAGCGAGCAGCGAGCCTGCGGGCGACGTCCGGCTCCCGATCCAGCACCTGAGCCTTCCCGCCCCCCCCGATCCCCGAGGATCAGGGAGCCGCGAGGAGGCACCCCACCCGCGCCGTCGCAGACGCGCCCCACCCGCGCCGTCGCAGACGCGCGGTCGAGGGGCATCACGCCCCAGAAGCAAGGCCCCCTCGGACGCGACCGGTCGTCCGGGCGGAGAGTGGTTGAATGGCGAGCTGAACGGTTCGCCGAGAGAGATGTGAGGACCAGCCATGGCAGATCCGGCCCGGGCGAGGAAGCTCGCCGAACGTATCCAGGTGATCGTCGCGAAGCGGCTCGAGCGCGGTCTCCGCGACCCGCGCCTCGGCTTCGTCACCATCACCGATGTCCAGGTGACCGGCGACCTGCAGCACGCCTCGGTGTTCTACACGGTCTACGGCACCGATGAGGAGCGCGCCGATTCGGCCGCGGCCCTCAAGGCCGCCACCGGAATGCTCCGCACCGAGGTGGGCAGGAACATCACGTCCCGGCTCACGCCGTCGCTCGAGTTCATCCTCGACGCGGTGCCCGAGAACGCGAAGCACATCGAGGATCTGCTCGCCGCCGCGCGCAGCCAGGACTCGCAGGTGCAGTCGCTCGCCGCTCAGGCGGACTACGCCGGCGAGGCCGACCCCTATGTGAAGCCCCGCGAGGACGACGAGGACTAGGCGCCGAGCCCGAACACCGCGGAGCCCGTGGCGACGTCGACCGATTCCAGGACGACGACGACACGGGATCCCGGCGTGAGCGGGGCCGGGACGTCGACGGTGATCTCCGGGTCGAGCAGCTGGACCGAGGAGCGGGTGCGCGTCGAGGAGACGACGATCCCGCTGAAGGAGGCTCCTTCGCGGCCGCGGAGGACGGCGGCCTCGACGATCGCGGTCGCCGCACGGGAGGCGGCTCCGGCCCGGCGGTCGCTCGCGGCGAGGAGCGGCGGGAGCAGGGGCAGCGCCTCGCGCAGCTGCGACGGGATCGTTCCGCCGCGGGACACCGCGAGGCAGACGGCGAGGCCGAACCGGTCGACCAGGCGCCGCAGCGGCGCGGTGACGTGCGCGTACGGCGCGGCGAGAGCCGCCTGCTCGGGATGCTCCGGCGGGGCGCCGTCGAAGGCGGTGTAGCCGGCGCCGCGGAACAGGCTCGCCGCGGCGTACATGATGGCGAGCTGGGCGGGGTCGGCGGTGTCGAGGCGGCGCAGGTAGGCGCCGTAGGCCTCCTCCTCGGGCCACGGGACGCCGAGCGCCGCGGCTCGGGAGCGGAAGGCCGCGACGGTGGCGGGGTCGGCCTCGGGCATGGTCCGGAGGATGCCCACCCCCGCGTCGAGCATCATCGTCGCCGCCGCCATACCGGTCAGCAGCGAGACCTGGGCGTTCCAGCCCTCGACGGCCAGGGGAGCGCGGCGCTCGACCCGGTAGCCGCCGTCGGCGGCGACGATCTCCTCCTCGGGCAGCGTCAGGCTCGCTCCTCCACGCTCGGCCTCGCGCGCCAGGCGCTCGCGTCCGAACCAGGGGAGGAGGGCGAGGGAGGGGTGCGGATCGCCCGCGTCGACGCTGCGCTGCACGCCCTCGTAGTCGAGCCGGGCCACGCTGCGGACGAGCGCCCGCTCGAGGTGCACCGAGCGCGGCTCCGCCCGCTCGTCGAGGGTCAGCGTCCAGACCAGCGCTCGGCGCGTCTCGTCCGGCAGGAGCGACGCGGTCCCCTCGGAGAGGACCGCGGGGTGCAGCGGGACGCGGCCGTCCGGGAGGTAGTAGGTCTGGCCGCGGCGGCGCGTCTCGGCGTCGAGCGCTCCGCCGGTGCGGACGACCGCGGGCACGTCCGCGATGGCGTAGCGGAGGACGACGCCCTCCGACGTGCGCTCCAGGTGGAGGGCCTGGTCCAGGTCGAGCGAGCCGGGCGGGTCGATCGTCACGAAGGGGAGGTCCGTCCGGTCGACGCGGTCCTCGTCGTCCGCTCCGGCGTCCGCGTGCTCGGCCTCGGCCAGCGCGGCCGGCGGGAACGGGCCGGGCAGGTCGTTCTCGACGCGGACCGCGGCGAGGGCGCGCTGGACGTCCAGGGCGAGGTCGACGTCGAGGGCGCGCTCGACGGCGGCGTCGGGGCGGGGGAGGCGGAGGCGGCGACCGGTCACGGCGCCGACCCTACCCGCCTCCTCCGACGCGGACGGCGGTCGACGGGCCCTCAGGAGCCGGGGAGGAGGTAGCCGTCCTCCGGGCCGCCCGTCGCCAGGCCGTCGGCGAGGAGCCCGGCCAGGGCGCGACCGCGCTGGTCGGCGTCCGGCCAGAGAGACTCCACCTCGGCCGCGGTGACCGGGCCGTGCGCGGCGCGCAGCTCGGCGAGGATGAGGCCGCGGACCTGGCGGTCCGAGCCCTCGAACCGCTTCTGCTTCGCCTTCACGGGCCCGGTGTGCTCGGGGTACCCCTCCGCCCGCCAGCGGCAGAGGTCGCGGATCGGGCACTCGTCGCAGCGCGGAGCGCGGGCGGTGCAGACGATCGCCCCCAGCTCCATCGCGCCCGCGTTGAAGGCCGCCGCCTCGGAGAGCGACTCGGGCAGCAGCGCCGACATCGCGGCGAGGTCGGCCCTCGCGCGGGCCGGGCCGGGCTCCGCCGCTCCGTCGACCGCGCGCGCGAGGACCCGGCGGACGTTGGTGTCGACCACGGGGTGCCGCCTCCCGTAGGCGAACACGGCGATGGCGCGGGCGGTGTAGTCGCCGATGCCGGGCAGCGCGAGGAGGGTCTCGACGTCGTCGGGGACCACGTCGCCGTGCTCCTCGGCGATCGCCACGGCACAGGCGTGCAGGCGCAGGGCCCGCCGCGGATAGCCCAGGGACTGCCAGGCGCGCACCGCCTCGCCGGGAGGGACGGCGGCGAGAGCGGAGGGTGTCGGCCAGCGCTCCAGCCACTCCGCCAGACGCGGGACGACGCGGACCACCGGGGTCTGCTGCAGCATGAACTCGCTGACGAGCGTGCCCCAGGCGGGGAAGCCCTCGCGGCGCCACGGCAGGTCGCGGGCGCTCGTGCGGAACCAGGCGGTGATCGCGTCGGCGAGAGAGTCGGAGGGCATCAGCCCACACTAGGCGGCGGCGCGTATCGTGGGCGGATGACCAGGTGGGCTCCGCAGAAGGCCGATGTGCTCGACGCTCTCGCGGCGGAGGTGCTGCACAACTACGGGCGCGGACGGGTCAAGGTCGGGATCGACGGCGACGACCCCGCGGTGAGCGCGGCGTTCGCGCTCGACCTCGCGGCGGCGCTCCGCCGGGCCGGCAAGGACGCGATCGTCGCGCACCTCGCCGACTTCCGACGTCCCCGCGCCGATCGGGACGACCCCGCCGTGCCCGACGAGCAGCGCTCCTACGCGGCCGGGTACGACTACGAGCTCCTGCGCCGCGTGCTGCTCGATCCGTTCACCCTCGGCGGCAGCACCGGGTTCGTGCTCGCGGGCTTCGACGCGGTGCGCGACGAGGCGCGGCAGGCGCGCTGGCGGACCGCCGGCCGCGACGCGGTGCTGCTCGTCGACGGCGAGTTCGCCCTCCGGCCGGAGCTGCGCGGCGCGTGGAGCACCAGCATCCGCCTCGACACGCAGGAGCCGCCGGTGGACGCGGCGTACCGCGCCACGACGGATCCGCGCCGGCTGGCGGGGATCCTCGTCGACATCCGCGATCCGGAGCAGCCCCGGCGCCTCTTCGCCGACTCCTGCTGAGCCTCGGGACGGAGGCCGCCGCCGCGGGCGGCGTCCGTCCGACAGGGCCGCGGGCTCAGACCAGGGCGGCGCGGCGCACGACCTCCGCCGGCGGCACGAAGGCGCCCGCCCGCTCGACCTCGTGCACCAGGTCGACCAGCAGCTGGTTGACCGGTGCCTCGCGCCCGCCGCGGTGAGCGGTGCGGACCACGGCCCCGGCCAGGTGGTCGATCTCGCTCGGCACTCCGCGGCGGACGCTCTGCAGCGTCGACCCGGGGTTCGGCACCTCGCCCATCCGCGCGGCCATCCGGCGGGGGAGCAACTCGACCAGGGGCAGGGGAGCGGCGGCCAGGGCGCGGACGGACGTGTTCGAGAGTCCCTGCAGCGAGCCGAAGCGGACGCCCGACGCGAGGCCCGTCCGGGCGGCCTCGCGCATCGACCGGGCGAGGACGCGCCGCAGCCCCGGATCGTCGATCGTCTCCTGGACCGAGAGCCCGGTGATCGCGGGCAGGGCGTTGACCTCGTTGATCAGCAGCTTCGTCCACTGCGCTCCGGTGAAGTCGTCGGTGACGGCGGTGGGGACCGCCTCGCCGAGCACGGCGGCGGCCCGTCGGACGTCGTCGTCGGCCGGGCGGCCGGGGACGCCGAGCGTGGTCGTGGCAGGAGCCGTGACGGTGACCCGGCCGGGTTCGAGGTGGCTCGCGGCGAAGAGGGCGAGAGCACCCACGAGCCGGGCGTCGCGCACCTGCCGGGCCGCCGCGGTGAGTCCGTCCAGTCCGTTCTGGACGACGACGACGAGAGTGCCGTCGACCGTGCGGCGGTTGGTGCGCAGCGCGTCCTCGGCGTCCTGCGCTTTCGTGCAGACGAAGGCGAGATCGGGCACGAGGTCGAGGGACTCGCCGCAGCGGACCCAGGCGGTGTGCTCGCCCCACGCCCCGTCGAGCCGGATCCCCGACCGGCGGATCGCGGTGAGGTGGTCGCCTCGGGCGGTGACCTCGACGTCGTGCCCGGCGCGGTCGAGAAGGGCGGCGATGGTGCCGCCGACGGCGCCTGCTCCGAGTACTGCGATCCTCATCCGGACAGCCTAGGACGGGCGGGCGAGGGCTCCGGCTCCACCCCGGGGGTACTCCCGATCCGTCCGTGTATCCTCGCACCCGTGCTCGAGACCCCCGCCCCGGCTCCGAACGGGATCCTCCTGCTGGACAAGCCCGGCGGCATCACCAGCCACGACCTCGTCTCGCGGACCCGCCGCCGCGCGGGGACCCGCAAGGTCGGCCACGCGGGGACGCTCGATCCGATGGCGACCGGGCTGATGATCCTCGGTCTCGGCCCCTCGACGCGCCTGCTCACCTACCTCGTCGGCCTCGACAAGCAGTACGAGGCGACGATCCGGCTGGGCTCCTCCACCACCACCGACGACCAGGAGGGCGAGGTGCTCGCCTCGGCGGAGCCCGCCCTCGTCGCGGCCCTCGCCCCGGAGTCGGTGTCCGACGCGATCGCGGCCCTCACCGGAGCGATCGAGCAGGTCCCGAGCACGGTCAGCGCGATCAAGGTGGACGGCCGCCGCGCCTACGCCCGCGCCCGCGACGGCGAGGAGGTCGTGCTCGCCTCCCGCCCCGTGACCGTCTCGGAGTTCGCCGTCCTGGCGAGCCGCCCGGTCGAGGGGTTCCTCGACCTGGACGTGCGCGTCACCTGCTCCTCCGGCACCTACATCCGCGCGCTCGCCCGCGACCTGGGCGCGTCCCTCGGAGTCGGCGGCCACCTGACCGCGCTGCGGCGCACCGCGGTCGGCCCCTTCTCCGTGGCCCAGGCCGGCGAGATCGACGAGCTCGACGTCCCCGCCGCGCTCCTGCCGCCGACGCTCGTGGCGGGCGAGCTGTTCCCCCTGCTGCGCCTCGACGCCCAGGAGGCGGGCGATCTCGCAAACGGCAAGCGCATCCCGGCCCCGGAGGCGGTGGCGGGCGCGAAGGGCCTCCTCGCCGCGGTCGGCCCGGGGGAGCGGCTGATCGGCCTCGCCGAGCGGCGCGGCACCCAGCTCAAGAGCGTCGTCAACTTCCCGACCGAGGACCTGCGGACGGCCGCCTCGTGATCGAGTGGTTCACGATCCTCCAGGTGGGGATCGCCGTCGCGGCCGGCCTGCTCTGCCTCGTGCTCGGGCTGCTCGCCCGCCGTCCCTCGGACGTCTCGGTCGGCGCGACGGCGATCGTCGAGCTGCTGCTGATCGTCCAGCTGGCGGTCGCGATCGTGTCGCCGCTGGTCGGCAACCGCCCGTCGGGGAGCCTGCCGGAGTACTACATCTACCTGATCTCGGCGCTGCTCCTGCCGCTCGCGGCCGGGTTCTGGGCGCTCATCGAGCGGAGCCGCTGGAGCACCGTGATCCTGGGCGTCGTCTGCCTCTCGATCGCGGTCATGGTCTACCGGATGCACCAAATCTGGTTCTTCCAGAGCGCCTGATCGGGCCCGCCACCGGGCCCGGCCCGGCGAGCGCCTAGCATGGACGTGCGATGTCGAAACCAGCCAGCGATGCGTCCGGACGGGCCGCTCACGACCCCTCAGTCCCCTCGGCCCCCGGGAGCGGAGAGCCGACCCGTTCCGCCCGCTCGCGCGGGATCGGCAGCCTCCTGGTCGTGGTCTACGGGATCCTCGCGCTCGCCGCGACGGGGCGCTCCGTCTTCCAGATCATCGACCGGTTCGACGAGGCGCCGCTGGCGTTCTCGCTCTCGGCGCTCTCGGCCGTCGTGTACATCGTCGCGACGGTCGCCCTGATCGTCCCGGGCCGCACCTGGCAGCGCGTCGCGTGGGTGACGATCACCTTCGAGCTGGTGGGCGTGCTCGTGGTCGGCGCGCTCAGCCTCCTCGCTCCGCAGCTCCTCGGGCTCGCGAGCGCCGACCCGTTCGGGCGCCAGTCGACGGTGTGGGCGGCCTTCGGCGCCGGCTACCTGCTGATCCCGCTCGTCCTGCCCGTGCTCGGCCTCTGGTGGCTCCGCGCGCAGGGGCGGCGCACGGCCCGGGCGGCCGCCTGATGCGCGTCGAGACCCGCCCCGGCGACCTGGCCGGGATCGGACCCTCCGCCGTCACGATCGGCAAGTTCGACGGCGTCCACTCCGGGCATCGGGCCGTCATCGGCCGGCTGCACGAGCGGGCCCGCGAGCAGGGGCTCGCCGCCGTCGTCGTCACCTTCGACCGCAATCCGCTCAGCGTGATCGCGCCGGAGAAGTGCCCGCCCGTCCTGGTCGGCAACGAGCAGAAGCTCGAGCTCCTCGCCGGGACCGGCGTGGACGCGACGCTGCTGCTCACCTTCGACGAGGCGTTCCGGGCGCTCTCACCCGAGCAGTTCGTCGAGCAGGTGCTGGTAAAGGCGCTCGAGGCCCGTGTGGTCCTCGTCGGCTCCGACTTCCGCTTCGGCGCCCGGGGAGCGGGCGACGTCGACCTGCTGCGCGTGCTCGGCGGGCAGCACGGATTCGAGGTGGAGCTGATCGACGACGTGCGGCCCGAGGACGGCCGCCGCGTCTCCTCCACCTGGATCCGCGAGCTGCTGGCCGAGGGCGACGTGGAGCACGCGACGCGCCTGCTCGGGCACGAGCCCGTCGTCCGCGGCGTGGTCGTGCACGGAGCGAAGCGCGGCCGCGAGCTGGGCTTCCCGACCGCGAACCTCTCGCCGCAGTCGCAGGGCCTGATCCCGGGCGACGGCGTCTACGCGGGCCGGCTCACCACCGACGGCGTCACGCATCCCGCCGCGATCTCGGTCGGCAGCAACCCGACCTTCGTCGGAGTGCCGCCCAAGCAGGTCGAGGCGTACGTGCTCGATCAGACGCTCGACACCCTCGACCTCTACGACCGCGTGGTCGACGTGGCGTTCGTCGGCCGGATCCGCGGCCAGGTCGCCTACGAGGGCGTCGAGCCCCTCATCCGCCAGATGAACCACGACGTGGTGCAGGTCCGCGAGGTCCTCGGCATCGACTGAGCGGGATGCCGGGCGCCGCCTAGCAGGGGCCGCGGGCCCGCACCAGCGGGAGAGGTCCCGGGGCCATCGGCGTACCGTGGCCGCATGAGCGAAACCCCCTCCGACTCGGCGCGCCCCCTCGCGCTCGTCACCGGCGCGACCGGCTACATCGGCGGCCGGCTGACGCCGCGCCTCCTCGAGGCGGGCTTCCGGGTGCGTGTCCTGGTGCGCGACCCGCGCAAGCTGGTCGACGTGCCGTGGGCGGAGGAGGTCGAGGTCGCTCAGGGCGATCTCGGCGATCCGGAGTCGCTGGAGGCCGCGGTCGAGGGCGTCGACGTCCTCTATTACCTCGTCCACTCGATGGGCTCGGGCAACGACCACGCCCACTTCGAGGAGGTCGAGAGCCGCGCCGCGCACAACGTCGCCACGGCCGCGGAGTCGGCCGGCGTCGGCCGCATCGTCTACCTCGGCGGCCTGCACCCCGAGGGCCAGGAGCTCTCGAAGCACCTCCGCTCGCGCGCTGAGGTGGGCCGGATCCTGATGGAGTCGGGAGTGCCGACGATCGCCCTGCAGGCGGGCGTGATCATCGGCTCCGGGTCGACCTCGTTCGAGATGGTGCGCCACCTCACCGACGTGCTGCCGTACATGCCCGCGCCGCAGTGGGTGCGCAACTTCATCCAGCCGATCGCCGTGCGCGACGTGCTGCACTACCTGATCGGCTCCGCGTCGCTCGAGGACGCCACGCTCAACCGCACCTTCGACATCGGCGGGCCCGACGTGCTCCGCTACGGCCAGATGATGAACGGCTACGCGGTCGAGGCCGGGCTCCCGCAGCGGCCGATCGCGTCCCTGCCGGTGTTCACCCCGTGGCTGGCCTCGCAGTGGGTCAACCTGGTCACGCCGATCCCGCGCTCGCTCGCGGTGCCCATCATCGCCTCGCTGCAGTACGACTGCGTCGTGCACGAGCAGGACATCCGCGCGCTCATCCCCGACCCCGAGGGCGGGCTGACCTCCTACCGCCGCGCCGTCCGGCTCGCGCTGGGAAAGATGCAGGCGGGCGAGATCGAGACGAGCTGGCAGAACGCGGAGGTCGTCGGCGCTCCCAGCGATCCGCTGCCGAGCGACCCGGAGTGGGCCGGCCACACGGTCTACGTGGACCTCAAGGAGCGCCGCACCCAGGCCGACCCGGCCAAGCTCTGGCGCGTCATCGAGGGCATCGGCGGCACCAACGGCTGGTACTCCTTCCCGCTCGCGTGGGTGATCCGCGGCTGGATGGACCGCCTCGTCGGGGGAGTAGGCCTGCAGCGCGGGCGCCGCGACTCCGCGCGCCTGCACGCCGGCGACGCCCTCGACTTCTGGCGCGTCGAGGAGATCGAGCGGCCGAAGCTCCTGCGCCTGCGCGCCGAGATGAAGGTGCCCGGCGGGGCCTGGCTCGAGATGCGCGCCGAGCCCTCCGGAGACGGCGGCTCGGTCTACACGCAGCGCGCGGTGTTCTTCCCGCAGGGCCTCGCGGGCAGGCTCTACTGGTTCGCGATCCTGCCCTTCCACGGCATCATCTTCAACGGCATGGCCAACCGCATCACGGCCACCGCGGCCGACCTGCCGGACTCCGGCGACGAGCGCTCCCCTGGCGGGCGCCGGGTGCAGCGGTGACAATGGAGGGGTCCGGCGGCGGCGAGGCCGCCCGGGACGCCGACGAGAGGAGCACGATGAGCGAACGGTCGAGTACGGACGCGGGGCGCGGACTCCAGCTGGGGAAGGTCCTCTTCATCGGGGACAGCATCATCCAGTCGGGAGCCTGGGGCGAGTGGCTGACGGAGTCGACGGTCGTCGACGAGGGAGTCGGAGGGGCCACCACGGCGGACGTCGTCGCGCGGCTCGCCGAGCTGGTCGCGCAGGAGCCGGACACGGTGGTGCTGCTGATCGGCACCAACGACCTCGCCTGGCACCGCACGACGGAGCACGTCGTGCGCAACATCGAGACGATCGTCGCGACGTTCCGGCGCGATCTTCCGGACGTGCGCATCCTGGTGACCTCGGTCCTGCCGCGCGGACACGAGTTCGCGCCGCAGATCCGCGAGATCAACCGCCACCTGTGGCAGTTCGCGCCCACGGCGCACGCGGGCTACCTCGACCTGTGGCCGGTGCTCGCGGGCGAGGACGGCGGGCTGCTCGAGCAGTACTCGCCGGACGGCCTGCACCTCAACGAGGACGGCTACCGCGCGTGGCGCGAGGCACTGGGCCCGGCGCTCGAGGCGGTCGTGCGGATGCCTCCGCGGACCCGCCCGATCACTCTGCCCTACGACGAGTTCGCGCGGCCGAAGACGGCCTAGCGCAGCACCGTGGAGGGGGAGTCGACCGCAGGGTCGGCTCCCCTTCCGTCATTCCGCGGCCAGGGCGGCCTCGAAGGCCGCGAGGGCGTCCGCGGAGAAGAGGACGAACCGGACCTCGTCGAGTGCGCCGTCCGCGGTCGCCTCGCGGACCGTCTCCACCGCGATGCGCGCCGCGTCGTCCATCGGCCAGCCGTAGACGCCCGCCGAGACGGCCGGGAAGGCGAGCGTCCGCGCACCGAGACCGACGGCGGTGCGCACCGACTCGCGGTAGGCCGAGGCGAGGACGGCGCTGCGGTCCTCCCACCGCGAGTGGACGGGACCGACGGTGTGCACGACCCAGCGGGCAGGGAGGCGGCCGGCGGTCGTGGCGACCGCGGAGCCGGCGGGCAGACCGTCCGGCAGCTCGGTCCCGCGGAGCCGGCGGCACTCGGCGAGGATCTCCGGTCCGCCCGCGCGGTGGATCGCGCCGTCGACGCCGCCGCCGCCGAGGAGCGACGAGTTCGCCGCGTTCACGATCGCGTCGACGTGCTCGCGGGTGAGGTCGCCGCGCACGGCTCTCAGGGTGGTCACGACTCCTCCTCCAGGCTTCGTCCGAGGGCAGCGATCGCCGCAGGTCCCACGCGGCAGCAGCCGCCGATCAGATCCGCTCCCGCCGCGCGCCAGGAGGCGACCAGCGCGGGGTCGAAGGCCGCGTCGCCTGCCCAGCGACGCTCGACGGCGTCCCACTCCTCGCCGCTGTTCGGGTACACGACGACCAGCTTGCCGGTGACGGAGCGGGCGATGCGGACCGCCTCGGCGACGTCGCCGGGCGGGCAGCAGTTCACTCCCACGCCGACGACCTCCTCGGAGGCGGCGGCGACGGCGAACGCCTCGGCCAGGGGCTCGCCGGCCGCGGTGCGGCCCGAACGGCCGCTCACGCCGATCCAGGCGGGGACCGAGGAGCCCGCGAGGGCCTCCACGACGGCCCGCACCTCCCGCACCGACGGGATGGTCTCGACGGCGAGCAGGTCGGGCCCGGCCGCGGCCAGGGTCTCCAGGCGCGGGCGGTGCCAGGCGGCGAGCTCGCCGACGGTGAGGCCGTCGTCGCCGCGGTACTCGGAGCCGTCGCCGAGGCTCGCACCGAAAGGGCCGACGGAGGCGGCGACCCAGCCGCTCTGCGCGCGCCGGGCCAGGTCGACGCTCTCCCGGAGGGCGCGCTCGACGAGGCCCGGGGCCAGCCCCGCGGCTGCGAATCCGCTCGCGGACACCTGGTAGCTCGCGGTCACCGCGACCCGGGCGCCCGCCTCGGCGAAGGCGCGGTGCGCGGCGACGACCCGGCCGGGCTCCTCCAGCAGGACCCGGGCGCTCCAGAGCGAGGAGTCCACCGCGGCGCCCTGCGCCTCCAGCTCCGTGCCCAGGCCCCCGTCGAGCAGCAGCGGGCGCACCCGCGCCGCGGCGACGAGGCCGGCGGTCACGAGCGGTTGTTGGAGAGCTCGAAGATCTTCACGAGCTCGGCGATGGCCGCCTCGCGGGCGTCTCCGCCCTCCTCGAACATCGCGGTGATGTGCGTGCGGAGGTGGTTCTCGACGATGAGCTTGTTGAGCGAGCCGAGCGACTTCTGGATCGCGAGGGACTGCGTGACGATGTCGACGCAGTAGTCCTCGTTCTCGATCATCCGCTCGAGGCCGCGCATCTGGCCGCCCAGGATCCGGGCACGGTGCAGCGAGCGCTTCTTGAGGTCCTCGATCACTCCTCCAGCCTACGCGCCGCGGGCGGTACCCGGGCGGGGTATGCGCGCGCCTACGATCGAGGGGTGAGCACCCGCAAGCCGTCCCGCGCGACCGCCGCCCGCTACCCCTCGCGCGACCGCGCCCGCATGGCGCTCGCGCCCGGGATCCTCGGCGCGATCGTGCTGCTGGCCGGGCTCGCCCTCGTCGGCTCCGATGCCTACGACTTCATCCGCTACCCGGTCGCGATCCTCGCGGCGGTCATCGGCTGGTTCGCGATCCAGGCGCGCGCACTCCTCTGGCTGATCGGGCTCGTCCCGGTGCTCGTGCTGTGGAACCCGGTGCTGCCGTTCGCGTTCCCGGACGCGATCTGGTCCTCGCTGAGCCTCGCCGCGGTCGGCGTCTTCGTGGCGGCGGGCCTCGTCATCCGCGTCCCGACCCCGGAATGACGACGAGCGCGACCGTCCGCGCGTCTGAGCGCCGACCGGACCGCCCCGAGGAGTAGACTGGCGCCGCACCCGCACGCCGGGGATGCTGCGACCGGGTCCCAGACCCGTTGCTCGGAGCTCTCGACGGCCACCGGATGCACCGACGCCCGACGCCTCCCCGGAGGCGATCCGGCGGATGCACGGCGACGGCAGCGCGCGGGAACCCTTCCTCCGCCCCCCGTCACACATCGAGGAGGAGCATGGCTCGCAGCGGCCAGCGTCAGTCCGGTCAGACGCGACGAGCGTCGAACGCCGCCGGGAGCCGACCCCGATCGCGTTCGCGCGGCGTGGACAACGCGGGGATCATCCCGATCCTCGCCCGCCGCGTCCGCGAGGTGGAGGCGAAGGCCCAGACCGGCAAGGTCGGGCCGACCAACCGGACGAAGTTCCTGGTGATCGCCCTCCTGATGCGCGAGGAGCGCAAGCGGGTCAAGGTCGATCCCTCGCTCAGCGACGCGCAGCGCGCCGAGGAGATGAAGCGCCTCGACGGCATCGCCACGATCCTGGCCAAGACGGCCGCCCGCGACACCAGCCTGATCGCGCTGCTCGAATCGGAGGCCGGCGTCACGGCGGCCGCGCAGAAGCTCCGCCGCGACTGGCTGCTCGAGGCGGGCGCGGAGCTCAGCCCCGACGAGCTGCTCATCGTGACCGAGCCGGAGCCCAAGCCCGAGGTGCCGGTCAACCAGGTCGTGCCGCAGTCGGTGCGCGCCCGCCAGCTGGCGAACCCCTTCCTCCCGCCGGACTTCTCGATCGCCGAGGCCTCGGCTCCGGCGCCGCGCCGCAGGCTCGACGACTGGGAGCTGCTCGGGCCGCTCTTCAAGGCGTTCGAGTACGGAGCGGGCGGACGGGCCGCGAGCATGGAGCTCCCGGAGCCGCCGAAGCTCGACCGGGTCTCGCCGCGCGGCCGCGAGCTGATGCCGCACCAGGCGCGCTTCATCGAGAGCGCCCGCGAGGGGCACCGCAGCTTCCTGCTCGCCGACGAGCCGGGTCTGGGCAAGACCGCGCAGAGCCTCCTCGCCGCCTCGGTGGTCGGGGCGTACCCGCTGCTCGCGGTGGTGCCGAACGTGGTCAAGATGAACTGGGCGCGCGAGGTCGAGCACTGGACCCCGCAGCGGCGCGCCACGGTCATCCACGGAGACGGCGGCACGCTCGACGCGTTCGCCGACGTGGTCATCGTCAACTACGACATCCTCGACCGGCACATCGGCTGGCTCGGGAGCCTGGGCTTCCGCGGCATGGTCGTCGACGAGGCGCACTTCATCAAGAACCTCCGCTCGCAGCGCTCGCAGAGCGTGCTCGCGCTGGCGTCGAGGATCCGCGAGACCACTCCGGGGCACGATCCGCTGATGATCGCGCTGACCGGCACCCCGCTGATCAACGACGTCGACGACTTCCGCGCCATCTGGCGCTTCCTCGGCTGGATCGACGAGACCAAGCCGGGGCCGGAGCTGATGGGCCGCCTCGAGGAGACGGGCCTCACCCCCGCCGACACGGGCTTCTACCCGGAGGCGCGCGAGGCCGTGATCGACCTCGGCATCGTCCGGCGCAAGAAGATCGACGTCGCCGCCGACCTGCCGTCGAAGCGGATCGTCGACCTGCCCGTCGAGCTGGACGACGACCTCGGCCGCTCCATCCAGAAGGCCGAGCGCGAGCTCGGCGCCCGCATGCTGCAGCGCTTCAGGGCGGTCACCTCCTCGATCACGCACGAGCTCGACGACGACGAGCGCGAGCGGTTCATCCGCATCGTGGCGCAGAGCGAGCTCGAGGAGTCGAAGTCGGCCAAGACCGGCGAGAACGTCTTCACCATGGTGCGCCGGATCGGCCAGGCCAAGGCGGCGCTGGCCGCCGACTACGCCTCGCAGCTGGCCCGCTCGGTGGGCAAGGTCGTCTTCTTCGCGAAGCACATCGACGTGATGGACCAGGCGGAGGACACGTTCGAGAAGCGCGAGCTGACGTCCGTCTCCATCCGCGGCGACCAGACCGCGGCGTTCCGCCAGACGCAGATCGACGCCTTCAACGAGGACCCCGACGTCTCTGTCGCCGTGTGCTCGCTCACCGCGGCGGGAGTCGGCGTGAACCTGCAGGCGTCCTCCAACGTGGTGCTCGCCGAGCTGTCGTGGACCTCGGCCGAGCAGACGCAGGCGATCGACCGCGTGCACCGCATCGGCCAGGAGGAGCCGGTGACGGCGTGGAGGATCATCGCGGCGCACACGATCGACGCGAAGATCGCCGAGCTCATCGACGCCAAGGCCGGTCTCGCCGCCCGGGCGCTCGACGGCGCGGACGCCGAGACGGCCTCGGCCGACACGGTGCAGCTGGACGCCCTCATG
This sequence comes from Rathayibacter sp. AY1C4, assembly GCF_002932195.1. Taxonomy (NCBI): domain Bacteria; kingdom Bacillati; phylum Actinomycetota; class Actinomycetes; order Micrococcales; family Microbacteriaceae; genus Rathayibacter; species Rathayibacter sp. AY1C4. The sequence goes on from NZ_PSWE01000009.1 coordinate 22,999, forward strand.
CACGTCCTGCGCGAGGCGATCGGCTGAGCGCACCCGACCGGGCCGGCTGAGAGCTCAGCCGGTCCGGGCGAGCGGTGCGGCGAAGAAGTCCTTCTCGAACGAACTCGACCGCAGGAACGCGTCCCTCATCGCGGCGCGCTGCCTCGGTGAGGCGTCGCGGGCGGCCTGCTCCGTGAACTCGATCGCCCGCTCGGTGGCCGTCGCGAAGACCGGGTCGCCGTACGTGAGCAGCCAGTCCGCGTAGGGGTGCTCGGGGTGCCCGGAGGCGGCGAGGCGCGACCCGACGTCGGCGTAGAGCCAGAAGCAGGGGAGCAGGGCGGCGACGATCTCGCCGTAGCCGCCCCGCGCGGCGACCGCGAGCAGGTGGTCGGTGTAGCCGCGGGTCACGGGCGCGGGAGCCGCGTCCCTGGTCCCGAGCCGGTCGCGGTGCAGCTGCGCCTCCGCCGCGAGGGCGGACGCCGAGCCCTCGGCCCAGAAGACCTGCTCGGCGGTGGTCGGCGCGCGCTGCGCCGCCACGGCCAGGACGCGGGCGTACTCGGTGAGGTAGAGAGCGTCCTGCTCGAGGTACCACTCGAAGTCCTCCCGCCCGAGGGAGCCGTCGCCGAGGGCCCGCACGAACGGGAGCGCGTCGATCTCGTCGCGGAGGGTCCGGGTCCGCTCCCAGACGTCCGCGCAGAACGCCGGAGGACGTTGCCGGTGGAAGTGGTCGATCGGGCCGTTGCCGGTGCCGACCTCCAGGGCGTCGGCGGCGCGCAGGGCGCCGGTCAGCCACTCCTTGGCCTCCGTCAGCGCCTCGACCAGGGCGTCGGAGGAGGCGTCGCGCCCGGCCAGGAGCGTCGCCATCGCGGACGAGAGCGAGCACCCGGTGCCGTGCGTGTTCGAGGTGGCGACGCGCTCGCCGGGGACCTCGCGCACGAGGCCGTCGGGGGTGACGATCGCGTCCGGGGTGGCGGGGCCGTCGAGGTGGCCGCCCTTCACCAGCACGGCGGCCTCGAGGGCGCGGGCGAGTGCCGCTCCCTGCGCGAGCGCGGCCGGCCAGTCGGAGGCGGTCGGCTCTCCGGCCAGCACGCCCAGCTCGGGGAGGTTCGGCGTCACCAGGTCGGCGCGGCGGAGCAGGTCGCGCACGGCGTCCTCCGCCTCGGGAGCGAGCAGCCGGTGACCGCTGGTCGCGACCATCACCGGATCCACGACCACGACGGGCGGGCGGACCTCGTCGAGCCACTCGGCGACGACTCCGGCGTACTCGGCCGTGGCGAGCATCCCGATCTTCACCGCGTCGATCGTGACGTCGTCGCTCACCGCGTCGAGCTGCTCGCGGAGGAACGCGGCGGGTGGCAGGTGCACGGAGCGGACACCGTGCGTGTTCTGCGCGACGAGCGCGGTGACGACCGCCATGCCGTAGCCGCCGAGCGCGCCGATCGACTTGAGGTCGGCCTGGACGCCTGCACCGCCGGTCGGATCGGTGCCGGCGATGCTGAGGACACGGGGGACGCGGGCGCCGGCGGTCACCGGTCCCACTCCGCTCGGATCAGGCGGGCGGCCGCCGCGGGGTCGGCGGCCGTGCAGAGCGCCGACACGACCGCGAGGCCGGCCGCACCGGCGAGGCGGAGTGGCCCCGCGTCCGCGGCTCCGACTCCGCCGATGGCGACGCAGGGCAGCGCCGTGGCCGCGGCGAGGGCGGCGAACCCGTCGACACCGAGGGGAGCGGGGTGGTCGGGCTTGGTCGCGGTGGGCCGGATGACGCCGACGCCGAGGTAGTCGACCGTCCCCGCGGGCAGGGCGCGGACGGCGGCGAGGTGCTCGGGGGTGTTCGCGGTGAGCCCGATCACCGCGTCGGGTCCGAGCAGCGAGCGGGCGGCGGTGACGGGGAGGTCGGACTGCCCGAGGTGGACGCCGTGGACGCGGGCGCCCGCGAGGCGGGCGGCGAGGGCGACGTCGACGCGGTCGTCGACCAGCAGGGTCGTGCGCTCGTCGAGGACGGCGGCGACGGCCCGGGTCAGGGCGACGAGCTCGGCGGCGGGGGCGTCGTGATCGCGGATCTGCACGGTCGTGACTCCGCCCCGGACGGCGGCGGCGACCACCGCGGGCACGCCGCGCGGGCCGCACTGGGCGGTGTCCGTGACGAGGTAGAGCGAGAGGTCGAGGCTCATGCGATCCGCGCCCCGGCCTCGGCGTCGGCCGGCTGGAGGGCAGCGAGGGCGTCGAGGAGGCCGACGGCGAAGGATCCGGGACCGCTGCTCGCGGCGGCGGCCCGCTCGGCGGCGAGGCCCCAGACCGCGGAGGCGCTGACGGCCGCGTCGAGCGGGCGGGCGCCCGCGCCGAGGAACGCCGCCATCACGGCGCCGAGCGCGCAGCCGCCGCCGGTCACGCGGGTCAGCAGCGGGTGGCCGCCCGTGACCCGGACGATCCGCTCGCCGTCGGTGACGAGGTCGACCGCTCCCGAGACGGCGACCACGCCGCCGGTGCGGCGGGCGAGGACGCGGGCGGAGTCGAGCGCCTGCTCGGCGGTGTCGACGGCGTCCACGCCGCGGCCGCCCGCACCGGCTCCCGCGAGGGCGAGGATCTCGGAGGCGTTGCCGCGGATGATCGCGGGCCGCGCCTCGAGCAGCTCCACCGCCAGAGCGGTGCGGACGGGCAGCGGGCCCACGGCGACCGGATCGAGCACCCACGGGGTGCCGGCGCGTCCGGCCGCGGCGACCGCCTCGCGAGCACCCTCGCGCTGCTCCGCTCCGGGCGTGCCGAGGTTGACGAGCACCGCGGAGGCGAGGCCCGCGAAGACGCCCGCCTCGCCGGGCAGGTCGCACATCGCCGGGCTGGCGCCGAGGGCCAGGAGGCTGTTGGCGGTGAAGCCGGTGACGACCGTGTTCGTGATGCACTGCACCAGGGGCCCGGCGGCGCGGAGCTCGGCGAGATCGCGACCCACGGACGCCGGGTCGGGCGCCGTGTCGGCGGGGAGGGTCGGGTGGACAGGCGTGCGAATGCTCATTCGCGACATCCCTTCGCTAGTACGAACTAGATCAGGTTCAACGGGTCTTCTCTCAGCCCTGGCGGGCACCCCGTGTCACTGCGCACGACCCTAGCAGCGGGCGCGGGCGCGCTCGCTGCTGCAGTGTGAGAGGAGGGAGCGGGCCGTCGCCGCCCCTTCGCCCGGGAGCGGCCGCTCAGCCGGTGAGGATCGTCGAGTCGCCGCGCGGCCCCACCGCGACGCGGAGGCCGATCGGCAGCCGCTCGCGCATCGCGTCGACGTGGCTGATCAGGCCGATCGTCCGACCGCCCGACCGCAGCTCGTCCAGCGTGCTGAGCGCCGTCTCGAGCGTCTCGGCGTCGAGCGAACCGAAGCCCTCGTCGATGAACATGGTCTCGAGCGAGATGCCGCCGGACTGCGCCGTCACCACGTCGGCGAGGCCGAGGGCGAGGGCGAGCGAGGCGAGGAACGTCTCGCCGCCGGAGAGCGAGGCGGGCTGCCGGCGGACGCCGGTGAAGGCGTCGAGCACGTCGATCCCGAGGCCGGAGGCGGCGCCGCGGTAGGCGAGCGAGTCGTCGTGGGCGAGTGCGTAGCGGCCGCTGGTCATCGCGTCGAGGCGGAGGTTCGCCGCGGTCACGATCTCCTCCAGGCGTCCGGCGAGGGCGAAGGCCTCGAGGTCCATCCGGCGCGTGTTCTGCCCCCGGCCGGAGACGGTCTCGGCCAGCGCGCGCAGCTCCTCGTGGCGGTGGAGACGCTCACCCAGCACGGCGAGGCGGCCCGCGGCCGTCGCGGCGAGCTCGGCCAGGCGCTCCGAGCGGTGCTCGAGCACGGAGAGGCCGGCTCGCGCCTCGTCGCGACGGGCGGAGGCCTCGCGCGAGCGCTCCTCGGCGGCGGCGAGGTCGACGGCCGTGCCCGGCAGTCCGCGGAGTTCCGGGTCGGCGAGCACCGCCTCCGTCGCGCTCCGCCGTCGCTCGTGCTCGGCGACGACGGCCTCGGCCCGCGCCCGGTCCCCGCTGGCCAGCGCGGCCGACTCGGCCTCCTCGGCGGTCGTGAAGCCGCGCTCGGCGAGGACCTCGGCGAGCTCCTCCCGGGCGGCGGCGGCGGCCTCGGACCGCGAGACGGCCGCCTCCTCGGCCTCGACCAGGGCGACGGCACGACGGCGCTGGGCGTTCAGCTGCTCGACGCGCGAGGCGACGCTCGTCGCGCCGTCGCGGAAGGCCTCGACGCGCTCCCGCAGCAGCCGCAGCGCTTCAGCGGCGAGGGCGGACTCGTCGGCGCGGGCGCGGTGCTCCTCGCGAGCGGCGTCCCGTCCGGACGTGAGAGCGTCGATCCGGGTGCGCAGCCGGGTGCGCTCGCGCCGCAGCTCCTCCATGCGGGCGGCGGCGCGGCGCGCCGAGGCGAGCCGCTCCTCGTGCGCCGGGCGGAGCGACTCCGGATCCGCGTCCTCGCCCACACGCTCCTCGAGCGCCGCGAGAGCCCGAGCCGCGGCTCCCTCGCGCTCGCGGGCGCCGTCGAGGGCGGCGGCGGCGCGCTCCACCGCGACGCGGGCCCGGTCGAGGTCGTCGGTGCCGACCGTCGTCGGGCCGTCGTGCTCGGCCGGGCGGGGGTGCTCGCACGAGCCGCAGACGGGGCAGGGCTCGCCCGGCTCCAGCCGCTCGGCGAGCTCCCCGGCGAACCCGGCGAACCGGCGCGCGATCAGGGCGGCCTGCTCCGCGGCGCGCTCGCCGTGGACGTGCGCCGCGTCGGCGTAGGCCGTGCGGAGCCGCTGCAGGCCCGCCGCAGTGAGATCGCGCTCGAGGGCCGCGGCGATCCTCCGCTCGAGCGCGGCGAGCTCGTCGACGCGCGCGGGGACGGCGGCGGCCTCCCCGGCCAGGGACTCCTCCTCGCCGGCGAGCGCGTCGACGTGGGCGGGCAGCTCGCGCAGCTCCGCCTCGATCCCGGCGAGCGCGGTCGCCGCCGCCTGCTCGGCGCGCGCGGACCGCTCGGCGACGCGCTCCGCGTCGGGGAGCCGGCGCTCCTCGGCCAGCGCCTCGGTGAGGGCGCCGAGGACAGCGGCGAGCCGTTCGGCCGTCTCGGCGGCCGGGCCCCCGGACGCGTCCCCGTAGGCGTCGGCCGCGAGGTCGCGCTGCTGCCGGGCGGCCCGCTCCTTCTCGGCGGCTGCCCGGGCGGAGCGGAGCAGCGGCAGCACGCCGTCGGCCCGGCGCGCGCGCTCGATCGCGGCCCGCTGCTGCTCGACGTGCGCCTCGGCGACCACGAGCTCCTCCGCCTCGATGAGGGCGCGCCGGCGCCGCTCCTGGCCCCGGGCGGTGCGCCGGGCCTCGTCGAGAGCGGCGCCCGCGGCCTCGTGCGCCGCGTCGGCCGCGGCGGAGCCGGCCCGGGCCGCCTCGAGCGGAGCGGCGAGCCGCGCCGGCAGCCCGGCGAACCAGGCGGCGTCCGGCAGGGGCGGCTCGGCTCCGTCATCGAGGAGCCGGACGGCCTCGTCCGCGAGCGCCGTCACGGCCGCGCGCTCCTCCTCGAGCCCGACGGCGCTCGCGTCGCGCTGCTCGAGCAGGCGGCGGCGGAGCAGATCGAAGCGCTCGGTCGCGAAGAGCGTGCGCAGGAGCCGCTGCCGGTCGTCGTTCTTCGCGAGCAGGAACTCGTGGAAGCGGTTCTGCGCCAGCAGGATCACCTGGAGGAACTGGTCCTTCGTCAGGCCGACGATCCGGCCGATGTCGGCGCCCACCTCCTTCGCGCTCGACGAGAGCCCTACCCAGGCGCCGTCGACCTGCTCCAGCAGCTCGACCTTCGCCGGCTGGGTCGTGGTGCCGGTGCCGCGCCGTTTCGGCCGCTCGTACTCGGGCGAGCGCCGGACGCGGTAGACGCGCCCCGCCGCCTCGAAGTCGAGCTCGGCGAAGGTCTCGTCCTCGGGGCCGCTGTGGTCGCTCCGGAGGCGCGAGGCGGTGCCGTCGAAGCGGGGGACCGAGCCGTAGAGCGCGAACGCGATCGCGTCGAGGATCGTCGACTTGCCCGCTCCGGTGCGCCCGGCGATGAGGTACACGCCCACGTCCTCGAGCCGGTCGAAGTCGACGCACTGCTCGGCGCGGAACGGTCCGAGTCCGGCGAAGGCGAGTCGGCGGATCCTCACCGCAGAGCCTCGGCCTCGACGGCCGCGAGCGCGTCGAGGGTGAGGGCGCGCTCGGTCTCCGTGGCGCCGTGACCGCCGCGGACGTGGGCGAGGAAGTCGTCGACGACATCCACGTCGCTCCGCCCGCGGATCCGCTCGGCGTACGCGCGCGGCTCGGCCGCGGCGTGCGGGGGCCGGTGCTCGAGCGTGGCGCAGCCGGGGAAGCGCGACTGCAGGCGCGCCATCGCGTCGAGCGGGCGCACGGGATCGGTGAGCACCGCCGAGACCCAGTCGCCCTCCACCTCGGCCAGGGAGGGATCGCGCAGCAGCTGCTCGAGCTCGCCCTCGATCACGCTGAGCCTCCTCGGCACGGGGAGCGGCGACCACTCGACGCCCTCGAGCCCCTCGGGCCCGATCGTCACCAGCCAGGCGCCGCGCGGCTTCGACGCCTCGCCGAACGAGTAGTGCAGCGGCGCTCCGGAGTAGCGCACGCCCGGCAGCAGCTCGGCGCGTCCGTGGATGTGCCCGAGCGCCGCGTAGTCGGCCGCGGCGAAGTGCTCGACCGAGACGTAGTCGAGCCCGCCCGCCGTGATGTCGCGCTCGAGGACCGCGGCCGGGGCTCCGACCGCGAAGCAGTGCGCGAGCACGACCCAGGGACGGCCCGCCGCCTCGGCGGCGGCGCGCACCCGCGCCATCGCGAAGGCGAGCACGTCCTCGTGGCGGCGCAGCTGCTCCTCCGGGTGCCGGTGGCGGTAGAGGGCGGGCTCGAGGAAGGGGATGCCGTGGACGCCGACCTCGAGCCCGGACGCGTCGCGCAGCACGACCGGCTCGGCGTACGCCTCGGGGTCGGTGAGGACGTGGACGCCCGCTCCGCGAAGGAGCCCCGCCTGGAAGCCGAGCCGGGCGGGGGAGTCGTGGTTGCCGCTGGTGAGGACGACCTCGGCGCCGGCCGCGCGGATCGCCTCGAGCGTGCGGGTGAGGAGGGTGTAGTGCTCCGCGGCGGGCACGGCGGAGTCGAAGACGTCGCCGGCGATCAGCACCGCGTCCACGCGCTCGGCCCGCACCGTCTCGACCAGGGCCTCGAGCACGGTCGCGAGCGCCGCCGTCGTGGAGTGCCCGTGGAAGGTGCGGCCGATGTGCCAGTCCGAGGTGTGCAGCAGCTTCACGGTCGTCCTTCCTCTGCGTCGTCCGGGGGAGCAACTCCAGGCTAGTGAGGCCCTCCGACACCGGCGGCGCAGCGGACACCTCCCGTTCACCGGGAGGTGCACAATAGGGCGTCGGTCGAGCAGAGGAGATGGTCGTGAAGCTGCCCCGCGTCCCCGCGACGATCCTGGGTCTGGGCTCGCGCACCCGCGCCGCCGCCGAGGACACCGCTCCCATCCAGCGTCTGCGCCCGGACGACGAGCCGGCCCGCACCAGCACGGTCGACAACGCGATCTACCAGGACGGCCGCCGGGTCGTCTCACCCGGCAGCATCCCGGAGGCGCTCGCCGCCCTGCAGAAGCTGCCCGACGCGATGGCGTGGATCGGGCTGTACCGGCCGAACGCGGCCGAGCTCGCCGCGCTCGAGGACGAGTTCTCGATGCACCCGCTCGCCCTCGAGGACGCGATCAGCGCGCACCAGAGGCCCAAGCTCGAGCGGTACGGCAGCGACATGTTCGTGGTGCTGCGCGCCGCCAGCTACTCCGACCAGCGCGAGGAGGTCGACTTCGGCGAGCTCCACCTGTTCGTGGGGTCGAACTTCGTCGTCACGGTCCGCCACTCCGAGAAGCCCGACCTCTCGCTGGTGCGGCGGCGGATGGAGGCCGATCCGGAGCTGCTGCGCGTCGGCCCGGTCGCCGTGCTGTACGCGATCCTCGACGCCGTCGTGGATCAGTACTCGCCCGTCGTCGCCGGTCTCGAGAACGACATCGACGAGATCGAGGCGCAGGTCTTCGAGGGCGACCCGGCGGTGTCCCGACGCATCTACGAGCTCAGCCAGGAGGTGCTGGACTTCCAGCGTGCGGTCGCTCCGCTGACCGGCATGCTCGGGCGGCTCGTCACCGACTTCGAGGTGTTCCAGTCGGATGTGGAGCTGCGCCGCTACATCCGCGACGTCGCCGACCACGTCGCGCTCGTCACCGAGCGGGTCGACGGCTTCCGCACCACGCTGCGGGAGATCCTGGCGGTGAACGCGACCCTCGTCGCCCAGCGCCAGAACGAGGACATGAAGAAGCTCGCGGAGGTGGGCAACCAGCAGAACGACGAGGTCAAGCGGATCTCCGCCTGGGCGGCCATCTTCTTCGCGCCGACCATGATCTCGAGCATCTACGGCATGAACTTCGACGTGATGCCCGAGCTGCACGTGGCGTGGGGGTACCCGGCGGCGCTCGCGGCGATGCTCGCCTCGAGCGTGGTGCTGCACCGGCTCTTCAAGCGGTGGGGCTGGCTCTGAGCCCGCGTCCCGCGACGTGTCAACACCGTGACGGTCCCGGAGGCTCCGCGTAGCGTCGCTCGCGGGCCGTCCGGCCCCTGAACGGAGGGACTCCCGATGACTCCGGAGGACACGACCACGACGGCCCCGCGGCCCCGCTCCCTCTGGCGGGCGGGCGCGGCTCCGATCCCCTCCGACGAGTTCGTGCCGGGCGCGCACTACGACGACGTCGTGGTCGGCGCCGGGCTCACCGGGCTGGTCACCGCGCTCCTCCTGCAGCGGACCGGCCGGCGCGTGCTGGTGCTGGAGGCGCGGGAGGTCGGCGCCGTCACGACCGGGAACACGACGGCGAAGCTCAGCCTCCTGCAGGGAGCGCACCTCTCCCGGATCTCGGAGCGCAACATCCCCGCGGTGACCGAGGCCTACGTCGCGGCGAACCTCGCGGGCTTCCGCTGGCTGCTCGACTACTGCGAGGGCGCGGGCGTGCCGGTGCAGAGGCGCACCGCCTACAGCTACGCGCAGACGCCCGAGGGCGTGGACGCCGTCCTGAAGGAGCACGCGACCGCGCGCCGCTTCGGCCTCGCGACCCGCCTCGTCGGCGAGCTCGACGTGCCGTTCCCCAGCACGGCGGCCGTCGCCCTCGACGACCAGGCCCAGTTCGACCCGATGGACGTCCTCACGGCGCTCGCCGCCGACTTCCGCGCCGCCGGGGGCACCCTGGTGCAGGGCGTCCGGGCCCTCGGGATGCGAGCGACCGCTCCCGTCCGGGTCCGCACCAGCGCGGGCCCGGTGACCGGGGACCGGGCCTACCTGCTCACGGGGACGCCGATCCTCGACCGCGGCCTGTACTTCGCCAAGATCGCCGCGCTGCGCTCGTACGCGGTCGCGTTCCGCACCGACGTGCCGATCCCCGACGGCATGTACCTCTCGGTCGACGAGCCGTCCCGCTCGGTGCGCGACGCCGAGCGCGACGGCGAGCGGCTCCTCCTGATCGGCGGCAACGGCCACCCCGTGGGGCGCAGGCCCGTCACCTCGGAGGCGGTGGACGACCTGGTCGCCTGGACGCGGCGGTCCTTCCCGGGGGCGGAGCCGGTCGTGCAGTGGAGCGCCCAGGACTACGAGCCGTTCCACCGTGTCCCGTTCGTGGGCTGGCTGCCGCGGGGCCGCGGACGGATCTTCCTGGCGACCGGCTACGACAAGTGGGGGATGACCAACGCGGTGCAGGCCGCGCTGACGCTCGTCGCCGACCTCGAGGGCGGGACGCCGGCCTGGGCGAGGACGCTGCACCGCCGGCCCACGCTGCCGCGGGTGATGGCGGAGGGGCTCGGCGCCGGGCTGGCGGTGGGCGCCTGGTACGCCCGCGGGTGGTCGACAGCGCTCCGCGCGCCCCGCTCGGCCGGGGTGGTGCCGGCGGAGGGCCAGGGCTCGCTCGCCCGCGACGGCCTGCAGCCCGTCGCGGTCTCCACCGTGGAGGGGCGGCGCTGCGCGGTGTCGGCGGTGTGCCCGCACCTGGGCGGGATCGTCACCTGGAACGACTCGGAGCGCAGCTGGGACTGCCCGCTGCACGGCTCCCGCTTCGCAGCCGACGGGACGGTGCTGGAGGGGCCGGCGGTCGAGCCGCTCGCCCCGCTGGGCTAGGACGGCCGCCGGCTCAGCGGAGCCGACGGCCGAGGCAGGCCCCGCGGAGCAGGCGGCTCAGTCCTCGTCCGCTCCGGGCTCCGCGACCTCGTCGCCGTCCGCGCCCGAGGCGTCGCCGGTCGTGTGCAGATCGGTGTCGCCCGGGATGCTGAAGTCGCTCAGCGGGTCCAGGGGCTTCTTGTCGTCGGTATCGTCGCTCATGCCTGCCACCCTACGAGCGTCCGGCGAGGCGCTGCACCGCGGCGACCGGGATCGACAGCCACTCCGGCCGGTTGCGCGCCTCGTAGATCGCCTCGTAGACGGCCTTGTCGAGCTCGAACGCGTCGAGCACCGCCCGGTGCGCGGTGACCGCGTCGCCCGCTTGCTCGGCGTAGCCCTCGAGGAACGCGGCACGGCTCGCCGCCGCCCACGCCGCCCTCGAGGCGCCCGGCTCGGCCTGCTCGTGCGCACCCGCCGCGTAGTCGAAGGAGCGCAGCATCCCCGCCACGTCGCGAAGGGCCACGTCGGGAAGACGGCGCTCGTGCATGGGCCGCAGCGGCTCGCCCTCGAAGTCGAGGAGCACCCAGCCGCGATCGGGCACGGACAGGACCTGCCCGAGGTGGTAGTCGCCGTGGATGCGCTGGAGCCTCGGCCACGGCGCGGTCTCGGCGGCGCGGAACACGGCCTCGATCGCCTCCGAGTCCTCGGCGATCACGGGGACCTCTGCCGAGGCGATGCGCAGGCGACGGCGCATGGCCGCGACCATCCGCTCGACGACCTCGGACGTGGTGTCCTCGGTCGGCATGACCTCCGCCAGCGTCGCGTGCACCTCGGCGGTGGCGCGGCCCAGCTCGCGGGCGGGTCCGGTGAAGTCGGAGTCGGCGGCGACCGCCTCGAGGGCGACGCGCCACGCGTCCTGGACCCCGGGGAGGAACTCCTGCGCGAAGGCGAGGTGCCCGAAGGCGCGGCCCGTCTCCTCGCCCTCGTCGTCCCACTCGCCGGTCACGTTGCCGATCACGGGCGGGACGAGGGCGCTCCCGGCGGCGTTGAGCGCCGACTGCACCGTCACGTCCGGGTTGTCGCCGTGGTGGAGGGCGCGGAAGACCTTGACGATCACCGGGGTCGCGTCGGATCCGTCGTCGGCGGTGGTGCGGACGATTACCGAGGTGTTCGACTGCTCGCCGCTGAGCACCTTCGAGGACGCGAACGCCCCGATCGCGGCACCCGGCTGCCGGTGGCCCTCGGCGCGGGCGCCGCCCTGGGCGCCGTCCTCGTCGGAGCGGCCACCGTCGGCGATCATCCCGAGCAGGGCGCGGGCGAACACCGGGTCGCGCGGAGCGTCGTACACGTAGTGCGAGTCGTCGGAGTAGACGAGGGCGTCCTCGAGCCCGGGCACCGGAGCCGCGTGGACGGTCACCGGCACCTGGTACAGCACCGGGCTCGTGCCTGCCCGGTCGATGAAGAGGTGGTCCACCACCTCCGCCTCTCCGGGGTGCAGCGACCAGGCGCCGCGGACCTCCAGCTCGGGGCGCCGCCCCTTGCTCGCGTACCACCTCTGGTCCGCCACCCATGCGGCGATGCGGTCGATCGACAGGCCTGCGCTCATGCTCTTCCCTCCGTCGGCACCCCGAACCCTACTGGCCGCGGACGACGGGCGGAGGGGCTTGCGGCGGGGCGCTCAGGCCAGCTCGAGCACGTCCAGCGTCCAGGCGTACTCGAACGCGATCTCGCGCCAGCGCTCGTAGCGTCCGCTCACTCCGCCGTGTCCTGCGGTCATCTCGGTGCGCAGCAGCGCGGGAGCGCCGACCTCGCGGAGCCTGGCCACCCACTTCGCCGGCTCCACGTACAGCACCCGGGTGTCGTTGAGGCTCGTCGTCGCGAGGATCCGGGGGTACTGCACGCCCTCGCGGACGTTCTCGTAGGGCGAGTACGACTTCATGTAGGCGTAGACCTCGGCGTCGTGCAGCGGGTCGCCCCACTCGTCCCACTCGATCACCGTGAGCGGGAGCGACGGGTCGAGGATCGAGGTGAGCGCGTCGACGAACGGGACCTGCGCGAGGACGCCGGCGAACGCCTCCGGGGCGAGGTTCGCGACCGCGCCCATCAGCAGGCCGCCGGCCGACCCTCCCTGCGCGACCAGGCGGTCCGGAGTGGTGAAGCCCGCGTCGACCAGGTGCCGCGCCGCGGAGACGAAGTCGGTGAAGGTCGTCCGCTTCGCCAGCGTCTTCCCGTTCTCGTACCAGGAGCGGCCCATCTCCCCGCCGCCGCGGACGTGCGCGACGGCGAAGACGACGCCGCGGTCGAGCAGCGAGAGGCGCGCGATCGAGAAGCCCGGGTCGATGCTCGCCTCGTACGAGCCGTAGCCGTAGAGGAGGAGCGGCGCGGGGGCCGAGTCCGGATCGGCGGCGTCGCGGCGCCAGACGAGCGAGAGGGGCACCCGCGTGCCGTCCTCCGCCACGGCCCACTCCCTCCTCTGCACGTAGAGCGCGGGGTCGTAGTCGCCGAGCACCGGCTGCTGCTTGAGCACCGTGCGCTCGCCCGTCGCGACGTCGAGCGCGAGCACGGTCGAGGGGGTGACGAACGAGGTGTAGGCGAGGCGGAGGGAGGGCTGCTCCCACTCCGGGTTCCCCGCCAGGCCCGCGTCGTAGAGCGGCTCGTCGAAGACGATCTCCTCGAGCCGCGCTCCGGCGCCGTCCTCGCGGAGCAGCCCGAGCCGGGTGGCTCCGTCGGCGCGGTACGAGACGACGACGTGCCCGGCGAAGGCGTCGACGCCCTCGATCCGGCGACCCTCGCGGTGCGGCACCACCACGCGGCGCTCGCGGGCCCGGGCATCGGCGTCGAGCGACAGGTCGGCCGGCTCCTCGACGATCTCGAAGTCGAGGGCGCCGTCGTTGTGCACGATCAGCAGGCGGTCGTGCCCGTCGACGACGGCGTGCTCGACCTCGTACTCCACGCCCTCTCGGCGCGGCCACACCGAGCGGAAGGAGCCGGTCGGGTCGGACGCCTCCAGCAGCAGGCACTCGCTCGTGATCTTGCTGCCGATCTCGATGACGAGGAAGCGGCGGCTGCGGGTGAGGCCCACGCCGATCCAGTAGCGCTCGTCGGGCTCGGCGAAGACGACCTCGTCCGGGGTCCCGGCGCCGACCTCGTGCCGCCAGATCGTGTCGGGGCGCCAGGACTCGTCGACGGTCGGGTAGAAGACGAAGCGCGCGTCCGCGCCGAAGGTCGCTCCGCCGCCGGTCCCCTCGATGACGTCCGGCAGGTCCTCGCCGGTCTCGAGGTCGCGGATGCGGAGGGTGTAGCGCTCGTCGCCCTCGACGTCGGTGCCGAAGAGCAGCCGTCGGCCGTCCGCCGAGACGTCGAAGCTGCCGAGCGAGAAGAAGTCGTGTCCCTCCGCCTCCGCGTTGCCGTCCAGGACGACCTGCTCGCCCTCGAGTGGACCGCCCTCGGCGATCGACGGCGGCGTCCAGTCGTCCGGCCCGCTGATCGGCGCCCGGCAGTGCACGGCGTACTGGCGGCCCTCGTAGGAGCGCGAGAAGTACCACCAGGAGCCCTCCCGGACGGGGACCGAGAGGTCGGTCTCCTTCGTCCGCGAGCGGATCTCCTCGAACAGGCGCTCGCGCAGCGGAGCGAGAGGAGCCAGCACCGCCTCGGTGTACGCGTTCTCGGCCTCGAGGTGCGCGATCACCTCGGGGCTCTCCTTCTCGCGCAGCCACTCGTAGTGGTCGACCACCACGTCGCCGTGGTGGCGGCGCTCGAGGGGGACGCGGCGGGCGACGGGCGGAACGGGCGCGGTCATCGCTCCAGCCTAGGGCGAGGGCGCCCCTGGCCGCCCGGGGTGCCGCAGCGGCGCCGGGCGTGATCACAATGGAGCATGGCCAGCGGTGCGGAGAACGAGTCGGCGACGTCCCGGGCGGGCGGTGCGCGGAGAGTGCAGACCGAGGTCGAGCGCAAGTACGACGTCGACGCGGGCACCCGGCTGCCCGACCTGACCGGCACCGGGAGCGTCGCGAGCGTCCGCACCGAGGAGCCGGTGACCCTCCGCGCCGAGTACTTCGACACCGCCGAGCGCGCTCTGTCCCGGGCGCGGATCACGCTGCGCCGCCGCGAGGGCGGATCCGACCAGGGCTGGCACGTCAAGCTGCCCGGCTCCTCCGGCCGCACCGAGATCCACGCGGAGCTCACGGCCTCGCGCACGGTCCCGTCCGCCGTCCGCGAGCCGGTGCTCGGGCAGGTGGGGCGCGCGCCGCTCGAGCCGCTGGCGCTGCTCGAGACGGTCCGCTCGATCACCCGCGCCCTCGACTCCCACGGGCGGGAGCTCGCCGAGATCGCCGACGACCTGGTGACCGCGCGCGACCAGCGCACCGGCCGCGAGCGGCGCTGGAGGGAGTGGGAGGTCGAGCTCGTCGACGTCCCGGGCGACGAGGGCGAGCGGGTCCTCGACGCGATCGAGCAGCGCCTCCTCGCCGCGGGCGCCCGCCCGGCCGCCAGCGCCTCCAAGCTCGCCCGGGCCACCGGCGGCCCGATCGAGGAGACGGTCCCGGATCCGCGGAACGGCGGGGAGGCGGCGCTCGCCGCGGTCCGCTCGCTCCTGCGCGAGCTGCGCGCCGTCGACCCGCGGGTGCGCCTCGAGGCCGACGACGCCCTGCACCGGATGCGCGTGCTCGCGCGCCGGCTCCGGTCCGTCCTCGCCGCCTCCCGCTCCGTGCTCGACCGTGCGGCGACCGACCCCGTGCGGGACGAGCTGCGCTGGCTGGGAGGGGTCCTCGGCGCGGCCCGCGACCAGGAGGTGCTCGCCGAGCGGTTCCGCACCTCCCTGGCGGCCGTCGAGGGCGCCCCGAGCACCCCCACCGCCCTGCTGGAGGAGATCGAGCACCGGCACGCCTCGGCGCTGCGCCGCGTCGACCGCACTCTGCGCGGCGGCCGCTACCTCGCGCTCCTCGCCTCGCTCGACGCCCTGCTCGCGGATCCGCCCCGCACCGCGCGGGCCGGCTCGAGCGCGACGGCGCTGGTGCGCCGCTCCGTCGCGAAGGACCTCGCGCGCATCTCCGCGGCGGGGTCCGCGGCGGCCGGCGGCTCGCTCGAGGCTCGTCACGACCTGCGGAAGGCGGCGAAGCGGCTCCGCTACACCGTGGAGGCGTGGCGGGCGGTCGTCCCCGAGGCCGTCGGCGCCCGGCGCCGCTCGCTCGCCGAGGCGGGAGAGGACCTCGCCGACGCCCTGGGGGAGGAGCGCGACGCGCTCGCCGCCCGTGCGCTGATCCTGGAGGAGGCCGATCGCAGCGGGGAGGGAGCCTTCGCGCTGGGGGTCGTCGCCGCCGAGGAGCGGCACCGCGCCAGACGGGCCGCGAAAGCCGCGGAGAAGGCGGGGGACCGTCTCGAGTCGCTCTCGCGCTGACCGCGCGGCCCCGCGGTCGCTGTCAAGCCGACGGCCCGGTCACACGGACGAAATCCACGGCGGATAATGTGAATCATGCCTTCCGTCCGTGCTCATCCGTCACCGCTCCTGCGCCCGCGCCACTTCGACCGCGACGACGTCGTGGTCCATGCCGGCCTGTTCTCGCTGGTGAACTCGAGTACGACGCCCCGCGCGGCCTGGACCGAGGACCTGATCGCCATCGGCGAGGTCCTCGACGCCGCCGAATTCCCCTACCGCCTCATCCGCGGCACCGACGGCTCGCCCTTCCTCGCGGTGGACCGCGTGCTCGGCGCCGAGCTGGCCACGCTGCTGGCGCGCGCCTTCGCGACCGAGCCCTTCTACGCCAAGACGGTCGACAAGCGGGGCACCCCGCCCCAGCTCCTGGCCGAGGGCGTGCTCGCGCCGTACCCGCGCGCCTCCGTTTTCAAGCTCTTCCGCCCACGCGTCTCCTCGACGGGATCGCTGCGCTACGGCGCCCGCAGCGGCGTCCGCCTCGAGCTGTGGAAGGTGGGCGAGGAGGAGATCATCACTCCCGCCGAGAACGCGCTCATGCGCAACAGCCTCCCCGTCGCCGAAGCCATCGACGCCCACGTCGAGGCGTACGGCCGCACCTGGCCGACGTTCGAGGGCATGTTCGAGCCGCTCGTCAGCGACATCCGCTTCGAGGTGGACATCGTCTTCTCGTGGGTCGACGGCACCGACCTGGAGTTCCAGCGCGCCCGTGCGGCCCGCATGGCGAGCTACGTGGTGGGCGAGGGCGACGACGCTCCGGCGCGCTTCCGCCAGATCGACGAGCTCAAGTACGCCCTGCGCAGCGTCTACATGTACGCGCCGTGGATCCGGCACATCTACATCGTCACCGACTCCCCGCGCCCGCGCTGGCTGGACGAGCACCCGGACGTCACCCTCGTGCGCAGCGAGGACCACTTCCGCGACCTCTCGGTGCTGCCGACGCACAACTCCCACGCGGTCGAGAGCCAGCTGCACCGCATCCCGGGGCTGGCGGAGCACTTCCTCTACTCCAACGACGACATGTTCTTCGGGCGCCCGGTCGACCCGTCGATCTTCTTCTCGCCCGGAGGCATCACGAAGTTCATCGAGGCGACGACGCGCATCGGCATGGGCGACTCCAACGCCTCCCGCAGCGGCTTCGAGAACGCGGCCCGCGTCAACCGGCGCCTGCTCCGCGAGCGCTTCGGCGCGATGACGACCCGTCACCTCGAGCACGCCGCTACGCCGCTCCGCAAGACCGTGATGGCCGAGCTCGAGGCCGAGTTCGAGCCGGAGTTCACCGCGACCGCCGCGAGCCGCTTCCGCTCCGCGAGCGACGTCTCCGTCACCAACTCGCTCTACCACTACTACGCGCTGATGACCGGGCGCGCGGTCGTGCAGGAGAACGCCTCGGTGAAGTACGTCGACACGACGATGCACCAGGGGCTGAAGGACATGCGCAAGCTCCTCAAGAACCGCGGAGTCGACTTCTTCTGCCTCAACGACGGCAGCTTCCCCGAGATCTCGGCGGAGGCGCGCACCAAGGCCGTCATCGGGTTCCTCGAGGAGTACTACCCGATCCCGGCTCCGTGGGAGCGCGAGGACTGACCGTGGGCTGGGCCGTCGGGGGAGCGGTTGCCGGGCTGCTTCTCGGCCTGGCGAGCTCGCTCGTGTTCCCGGGCATCGGAGTGGGAGCGGGCGTCGGCGTGGGCGTCGCGCTGGCCGCGGCGCTGGCGTTCGCCGGATGGCTGTTCGCGCGGGACCGCGCCGGCGGGCGCTGATACCGCCGGCCGTGTCCGAGGACGCGGTCGACGCGGCGCCCGGAGGCGTCAGGGCGACCCCGACGCCCCGTCGCGTCGCTACGCGCTGACGCCCACCCGCTCCACGAGCGGCGGGTAGAGCTCCTCGTCCCGGGCGACCGGGGCCGCCGTCGCCGCGGCGATCTCGACGCCGTGGTCCGCGAGGATCCGCTGCGTCTCGTTCGCCGAGACGTAGGACACCTCGGTCGAGGCGCCGATCGGCACCACCGAGTGCAGCACCGTGCCGTCGTAGACGTGGATCAGGTTGAACGCCTGGGCGCCGTTGCGGGCGCGGGTCGCGCCCACCGGCACGTTGAGGTCCTGGGTGTAGCAGGTGGCCGACGCGACCGAGACCGGGATGCCGGCGAACATCGCCGTAGACGAGTAGTGCAGGTGGCCCGCGATGATGCTGCGGACGTCGGAGCCCTCGAGCACCTCAGCGAGGGCGGGCTGGTCGCGCAGCTCCACGAGGACCGACAGGTCGAGCACGCTCGGCACCGGCGGGTGGTGCAGCGCGAGGATCGTGCCGTGCGGGGCCGGGCTGGAGAGCTCCTCCGCCAGCCAGTCGAGCTGCGCGTCCGAGATCTCGCCGTAGTGGGCGCCGGGCACGGTGGAGTCCAGCGCGATGATCCGGAGCCCGTTGACGTCGTGCACGCGGTCGACCGGCTGCGTGGTCGGGAGCTGGTCGAGCAGCCCCGAGCGGAACGCGCCGCGGTCGTCGTGATTGCCCATCACCCAGATCACCTCGGCGCCGAGGCGTGCGGCCGCGGGCTCGACGACGGCGCGCAGCTTCGCGTACGCCTCCGGCTCGCCCTTGTCGGCGAGATCACCCGTGATGACGACGGCCTCCGGACGTCCGCCGGACGCCTCCAGCTCGTCGAACAGGAGCCGCAGCTGGGCCTCGCTGTCGACGTCGGAGCCGTACAGGCCGCCGTCTCCGGCGATGAAGTGGGTGTCGCTCAGGTGAAGGATGAAGTGGTTGGGCCGGGGGTACTCGGCCTGGCGGAGGGACATGATCCTCGGGTTCCACGATCGGCGGGAGCCGGATCACGCGACCCGGCGTCGGCACTTGCGCACTGCTCCAGCGGAGGCGACCCCGCTGCGATCAGTCCATCATCGCGGGGTGAACTCCGGGCCAACACCGGTCGGCGCGTCATCGAACGGTTCTCCCAGGTTGCCGGTCGCTGCGCGGTCCTCCCGGACCCCGGAGGGCCGCCGCGATCAGAGCCGGGCGAGCAGCCGCGCGTAGAACTCGATGGCGCGCTCGAACTGGTCGGCCTCGACCGACTCGTCGACCCCGTGGATCCCGAGCTGCTGCCGCGGGCTGATCTCGAACGGGATGAAGCGGTAGACGTGGTCGCTGATGGCGTGGAAGTGCCGGGCGTCGCTGCCGCCGGTCTGCACGTAGGGGGCGACGACCGCGTCCGGGAACGACTCCTGGACGACCGCGCGGAGCAGGTCGTACGGCCCGCCGTCGCCGGGCTCGCCCGTGGGGGAGACGGGGGAGGGCTCGTGGGCGACCTTCACCTCGACCTCGACCTCCGGGTCGTCGATGACGGCGCGGATGCGCTCGACCACGCCCGCCACGGTGCCACCCGGGTTGATCCGCACGTTCGCGGTGGCGCTGGCGCTGGAGGCGAGGACGTTCGCTCCGGTGCTGCCGCGCAGCTCGGTGATCGCGACCGTCGTCCGCAGCATCGCGGCCGAGCGGTTGGAGTGGGCGGCGAGCGCGCCGACGACGGCGTCCGGGTGCTCGTGCGGGCGGGCGTACCAGACGGCGTGGGCCGCGTCCGCGTGGTCGGCCGCCGCGCGCACCAGCTGGGCGATCGGCTCCGGGAGGGTCGAGGGGAACGGGTTCTCGGTCAGGCGGTGGATCGCCCTCGCGAGCCGCTGGGTGGCGAGCAGCCCGGGCGGGGGCGGCGGAGCGGAGGCGTGGCCGCCGACGTCGCGGCAGGTCAGCTCGAGGTTCATGATCCCGCGCTCGGTGACGCCGATCACGGCGATCGGGGTGGTGACGCCGGGCAGGATGCCGCGCCGCACGTTCCCGCCCTCGTCGAGCACGAGGCGCGGGCGGACCCCGCGCGCGCCGAGCAGGGCGACGACCGAGGGGGCGCCGTCGCCCGCCGTCTCCTCGTTGTGCGTGGAGAGGAGGTACACGTCGTGCCGGGGCCGCTCGCCCCGCAGGACGGCCGCCTCGACCGCCTCGAGGAGGGCGACGAGGGAGCCCTTGTCGTCGAGGGCGCCGCGCGCCACGACGGAGGTGCGGCCGTCCGCGGCGACGACCGTCTCGGCCGCGAACGGGTCGTGCGACCACTCCGCCGCCGTCACGCTGACCACGTCGTAGTGGGCCATCAGCACGGCCGGCTCGCCCGGCTCCTCACCGCGCCAGCGCCAGAGGAGGGAGTGGCCGGCGACGGTCTCGGACTCCAGCGCCGCGTGCAGCGCCGGGTAGAGCTCGGCGACGAGCTCCCGGAAGGCGTGGAAGCGGCTCCAGTCGGTCGCCGACTCGTCCGAGTGGGACACGGTGTCGACGCGCAGCAGGGCCTGGAAGCGCTCGAGCGCGGTCGTCGTCACCGGGCTAGCCTACGACGGCGGTGCCGGGCCCCCGGCCCGTCGGAGCGGAGGTGCGCGGTGGGGCTGCCCGAGGTCTGCGTCGTCTACGTCCTCCGCGACGGCCCGCGGGGCGCGGAGGTGCTCCTCGGCCGCAAGCGCAGGGGCCTCGGCGAGGGCCGCGTGGTCGCCCCCGGCGGCAAGCTCGAGCCCGGCGAGTCGCCCGTCGCCGCCGCCGTCCGCGAACTGCAGGAGGAGGCCGGGCTCGTCGCCCGAGCGGCCGATCTGGAGCCGCGCGGCGTGCTCGACTACTCCTTCCCGCACCGGCCGGCCTGGAGCCAGCGCTCGCACGTCTTCCTCTGCCGCCGCGTCACCGGCGAGGTCACCGAGTCGAGCGAGCTCGCCGCCGCCTTCGTCCCGGTCGAGGAGGTGCCGTTCGAGCGGATGTGGGATGACGCCCGCCTCTGGCTGCCGGGCGTGCTGCGCGGGGGCGCGCCCGTGCGCCTCCGGGTCGAGTTCGGCGCCGACCTCGCGAGCGTGGCCTCGTGGGGGCCGGCCGACGCTCAGACGAACGTTCCCGCCACCAGCAGCGCCAGCAGCGAGATCACCGAGGCGATCGAGAGCGTCAGCGAGTAGGCGGTGAACGTGCCCCGCACGGTGAGGCCGAGCACGGACTTGAAGAGCCAGAACGCGTTGGCATTGACCATCCCGAGGAAGAGCGCGCCGGAGCCGGCGGCCAGGGCGATCAGCGCCGGGTTCACGTCGAGCACGGGGATCAGCGGGGCGACGATGCCGACCGCGGTGATCGCGGCCGTCGAGACCGAGCCGATCGCCGCGTGCAGCACGGCCGCGACGACCCAGGTGAGCAGGATCGGCGAGAGGGCCCGCCCGTCGAAGGCGCCGGCGAGCGCGTCGCCGACCCCGGTTCCTCCGACCACGGCGGCGAGGCTGCCGCTGACCCCGGTCAGGACGACGATCGGGCCGCTGCGGGTCAGTGCTCCGCCCAGTGCCGTGGCCACGGCGCCCTTCGGGAGCGTCCGCAGTGCCGTCGCGTAGGCCAGCACCAAGCCGGCCAGCAGCGCGATGTGCGCGTCGCCGAGGAACCGCAGGAGGGGGACGTCGAGCTCGGCCAGCTGGGTGAGCGAGTTCGCGGCGATCAGCACGATGGTGAGGGCGATCGGAGCGACGGCCAGCGCGAGCGGCACCCGCCGCGTCGCGAGCGCCGTGCCTCCCGTGGCCGCGCCCGCCTCGGGCTCGAGAGCGGGCCCCGGGACCGCCCCGCCCTCGAGGTCGCGCTCGTCCCGCCAGCCGCCGCGCTTCACCAGGGCGCTGTACACCAGCACGGTCAGCACGATGGTGACGATGCCCAGCGGGGCGCCGATGGCGACCATCGACGGCAGGGGAGCGCCCGCGATGCCTGCCGTGGCCAGCGCGGCGGCTCCGGGGACGACGAAGACCACGCCCACGATCATCCCGACGATGGAGGAGCCGGCCAGCAGCCCGTAGCCACCGGCACCGAGCCCCCGCGAGGCCAGACGAGTCAGCGGTGCGCTCATCACGACCAGCACGTCGGAGTAGATCGAGGGGAAGGCGACGCCCAGGGTCAGCGCGTAGGCGACCGGGAGCGCGCGCCGACCGAAGCGCTTCACGAGCCAGCGGGCGAGCAGCGGGGCCACGCCCAGCGCCTCCAGGAGCGATCCGAGCAGCAGGCCGAGCGCGATCAGCAGGCCGATGTCGCCGAGGACCGCGCCGAATCCGGACGTCATCGCGGTCACCGTCCCCTCGCCGCCCTGCCCCGAGACGAGGCCGAGCCCGAGGGCCGAGACGAGGAGGGCGATCACCGGCTCGACCTTCAGCACGACGATCAGGACCACGACGGCCACGATCGTGAGCAGGATGAGGAGCACGGGCCAGTAGTCGGTCATGGGCGGTCCTTCTGTCGAGGAGCGGGAGGGCCCGGAGACCGGGTCGCCGCGAGCCGTCCAGCCCCGGCCGTGGTGCGCCGCCAGACGGACGATCGCGCGGATCCGCGGAGCCGGGAGAACGCCGCGGAGATGCGGCGCGTCAGCGGAACATACCGATCCCCGACCCTGCTCCCCGACGTCGACGACTTCTGTCGTCATGCAGCGTCGCGAACACGCGGGCCGGATGCGCACCCTGCTACTTTCACCGGGCAGACGTCCTCGGGGGGAGGACGCAGCCGCATCTCTCCTCCGTGGTCACCCGCATCCGGACGGCCTCCGCCGTCCGACCCGCCAGGCGCCCTCCGTGGGGCGCCGCCGTCAGCGGGCCACACGACAGCGACGCGATCCGGCCCCGCCCGGACGCGCCCGAGCGCAGCAGGAGCACTACCCATGACGGCACAGATCATCGACGCGACCGATCTCGACGAGCTCCGGCGCGTCGGGCAGGAGCTCCGCGAGGGCGCGACCGTCATCGCGCAGACCGACACGAACTACGGCGTGTTCGCCAGCCCCTTCTCGCGCAGCGCCTGCTTCCGCCTCTACGACATGAAGAAGCGGGACGGCGCGAAGCCGCTCACCCTCTTCGTCTCCGCGCCCCGCGACTGGGCGACCTGGGCCTTCGCCCCGGAGACGGCCGACATGGACGCGCTCGTCGCAGCGTTCTGGCCGGGGCCGCTGAACGTCATCCTGCGCCGCAAGCCCGTCGTCCCGGACTGGGTCACCTCGGGCCAGGACACGGTGTCGGTCGTGCACAACCTCAGCGCCCCGATCAACCTGCTCTCGATATTCGCAGGCCTGCCGCTCGCGGCCACCTCCGCCAACATCAGCGGCACGGTGTCGACCGGACTCGTCGACTTCGACCTCGCCGCGGAGCACCTCGGCGGCGACAGCGACTACCTGATCCGCAGCACCACCGCCCCCGACTCCACGATGAGCAGCACGATCGTCTCCCTCGTGGGCGGCGCGTCGATCGTCCGTCAGGGCGACGTGGGCGCCGACGCACTGCGCGTCGTCGTGCCCTCCCTTGTCTGACCTCGGGCGCGGGGACGCCCCGCGCGGCCGCAGCGCGGCCGGGCTGATCACGGTCTACCGGATCGTCTCGCGCGCCTACTTCCACCTGCCCGTGGTCGCGGTGTTCCTGCTGGCGCGGGGCTACCCGATCCTGGCCGTGGCGCTGCTGCTGGCGCTCTACGGAGTGGTGGCGGCGCTCGCCGACGGCCCGCTCTCGCCGCTCACACGCCGCCTGTCCTCGGCGGGCGCGCTCGTCGTCGGCGAGGGCGTGAAGGCACTGGGCCTCGTCGTGATCGTGCTGGACGCGGATCCGGTCGCCGTCGTGATCAGCCAGCTGCTCGCCGGCTGCGGCTTCTCGCTGACGGCCGGGCGGGACGCCGCGCTGGCCTCCTCGCTGCGCGCCGGAGCCGATGCTCGCCGCCAGGAGACGCGGGTGCAGAGCGGAATGTTCCTCGCCTCCTTCGGCGCGGGAGTGCTCGGGGCCGCCTCGCTCGCGCTCTGGGACCGGCTGCCGTTCCTCCTCAGCGCGCTCGTGTCGTGCGCCGCGCTGGCCGTGGTGCTCCTTGCCCGCCTGCCGCTCGGCGCGAGCGCCGCCTCGGGAGTGGCGGCGCGCGCCGTGCGGCCGGCCGTCCTGCCCGCCGCGGTGCGCTTCTGGTCCCTCTACTACTCCGTGAACCGCGCCGTCCTGCTCGCCGCTTACACCTTCGTGATCCCGCTGCTGCTGTTCCAGGAGCTGCGTCTGACGCTGCCCGCGTTCGGCCTGGTGCTCGGCCTCTACACGCTCGCCGGCCTGGCCGCCGCCCGGCTCTCGCCGCTCATCGCCGGCACGCCCCTGGTCTTCCGGCTGACGGCGCTCACCCAGGTGCTGGGCCTCGCCCTGACCACCCTCGGGGTGCTCGGCGCCGCGATCGCCGGCCTGGCCCTGCTCGGGATCGCGGGCGGCTTCGTGCGGCCCGCGACGATGATCGCCCTGGCGCCGGCGATGAACGGGCTCGAGGACGGCGCCCGGGTCGCGGTGATGCGCGGACTGGAGCGCAACCAGGGGATCCTCCAGGCCGTCCTGCTCGTCGGCGCCGGGATACTCGTCCCCCTCACGGGAGGGACCGCGCCGACCCTCATCGTCCTCGTCGTCCTCGCGGTCCTCGCGCAGACGATCGGGGCCGTCTCGATGCGACGACAGGAGAGGAGGGCCGTCACCGCGGAAGCGGAGTGACAGAGGAAGTCCGGGACGAGCCCGCCGGCGGAGTCCCTCATCCACGTGCAAGGAGTGAAGCAATGCAGCCCATCTACACGTTCTCCGATTCCGACAGATCGACCCTCCAGCAGTCGCTGCTGGCGGTCGCCATCGACCCCTACAAGGACTACGACCGCTTCCGCGACGCGATCGCCGCGCTGATCGACAGCGGCGACGTCCCGCAGGGCTTCGTCGACGCGCTCGCCCGCATCCGGCGCGAGCGCGACGAGAAGATCACCTACGCGCACCTGATCTCGAACAACCCGGTCGACGACGAGATCCCCTGGCTCGACCAGGACGACGCGCTCGAGGACAAGTACCGCAAGAAGCTGACGTTCGTCGGCGAGGGCCTGCTCGAGCTGCAGTCGCAGTACCTCGGCTCGCCGCTGCTCGCGTACGCCACCCGCAACAACGGCGACTTCTTCCAGGACGTCTACGCCGACAACCGCTTCTCGAACACCCAGACGCAGAAGACCGACGGCGAGCTGTACTGGCACAACGAGCGGACCGCGCACCCGGTGCGCGCCGACTTCATCTCGCTCCTGGGACTGCGCACGCCCGAGACCGACCTCGTCTACACGAAGTACGTCGACGGCCGCGAGATCCTGCGCTTCATCTCACCCGAGAACCAGGCGCTCCTGCGCGAGGCGGTCTACATCACCCCGTTCGACGAGCTCTCGCGCGCCCAGAACAAGAACCAGATCGTGTCGGACCAGCACGCTCTGCTCGAGAACGAGCACAGCTTCCGCTACTACGACACCCGGACGGTGCCGGCCGACCCGGACGACCTGCCGCACCTGTGGGCGCTCTGGCAGTTCCGCGATGCGCTCTCGAAGGTCAGCGAGCAGTACCACCGGATCCGCGACGCGGACCTGCTGATCATCGCGAACCAGGACGGCCTGCACAGCCGTCAGCTCGTCGACGTCCAGGACCGCGACAAGACCCGCTTCCGCTGGCTGCTGAAGACGTACTCGTTCCGCGACGCGGCGACCGCGGACCGCCACTCCGACTACTGGCTCGACGGCGTCCGCGGCCGAGTCACCGACTGAGAGAGAAGGAGAACGACATGACCGATCTGACCAGGAGCACGCCCCCGCACCCGCTCGACTTCCTGCCCGCGACGGCGCCCCTGGAGGTGTCCAGCGACGACGTGACCGACGGCGAGCGGCTCGCCGAGGCCCAGGGGAGCGGCGACACCAGCCCGTCCCTGCGCTGGAGCGCCGGCCCCGAGGGCACGCAGTCGTACGCCGTGACCGTGTTCGACCCCGATGCGCCGACCCTCGGCGGCATCCACCACTGGGTCCTGGTCGACATCCCGAAGGAGGTCACCGAGCTGGCCGCCGGCTCGACGGAAGTGGGGCGCCCGGCGCTCAACGACCTCGGGTCGCTCGCCTACGCCGGTGCGGCCCCGCCGCCCGGTGACCGCCCGCACCGCTACCTCTTCACGGTGCACGCGCTCGGAGTGCCGACGCTGCCGGTCGACGAGTCGACTCCGGCCTCGCTGGTCGGCTTCCATCTGACCGTCAACACGCTCGCGCGAGGCTCGCTCACGGCCCTCGCCTGAGCCGTCCCGTCGGCGCGCGCGGCGCGGACGGGCGCGCACCGGGCACCGGAGTCGATCCGGAGCCCGGTGCGCGTCCGTTCGCGGCATCACCGCCGCGGACGACGGGAGGCGATCCGCTAGGCTTCCGCTCGGCCGGGGCCCCGCCCATGGCGTCTCTGGACACCACGAAAGGGAAAGAATGACCAGCACGACGGTGATCGAATGGCGTGAGCAGGCTCCTGCGGAAGCGGTGGACGCGCTCTACGCCCCCGGTGGACTGGTCGTCTGCGCGACCAAGGTCGGCTACATCCTGATGACGACCGACGGAGCGGGCCTCGAGCGCAAGTTCTCGGCCAAGCAGCGCAACCGCAACAAGCCGGGCGTCGTGCTCTGCTCCAGCATCGAGCAGCTCACCGAGCTCGCCGAGCTCAACGAGGAGGTCCTCGCCTTCTACCAGAAGCACTGGGACCAGGACGTCCTGCTCGGCTGCATCCTCCCGTGGAAGGCCGAGGCCGTCGACCTGATCGACGAGGACGCCCGCGAGCTGGTCCGCGACGGACGGGGCACCAGCTGCTTCGTCATCCGCTTCGGCCGCCCGGCCGAGCAGCTGGTCGCCACCATGTGGGAGCGCGACCGCACCCTCACCTTCGCCAGCTCGGCCAACCCCTCGGGCGTGGGCAACCGCGGCCGCGTCGCGAACATCGGCGAGCGGATCGAGAACGAGGCCGACGTCATCGTCTCGGCCGACTCCTACGTCTCCTCGATCCAGCCGGACAAGGACGAGGACTCCCGCCACGAGCAGGGCGTCATGGTCTCGATGGTGGACGCCTCGGGCGCCCTCATCCCGGTGCAGGGCGGCGAGCGCTCAATCACCCCGGGTCCCGTGCTCATCCGCCGCGGGCTCGACTACGAGCGCATCATGCTGAACCTCGCCGAGCAGTTCAACTCCTGGGACTACCGCCAGGGCGAGTACTACTGATCCGGTGAGGGATCGGATCGACGGCCGGGCCGGGCCCGCCCCCGGCCCGGCCGTCGTCGTTGCACCGCCAGGACTCCAGCAGGCCGTGAGGGGTCGTCGACCCCTCGCTTCACCGGCGGCCGACGCTCGCCGGCCCCCTCGAGGACCTCGTGATCGACGTCTCCGATGGCGCGGAGCCCCGCGCGCTGCGCGTTCTCGGGTGGGCCGCAGCCGTCTCCCTCCTCCCGGTCGGCGTGACGGCGGCGCTGGCGGGACTCGGAGCGCTCGTGGAACCCGGCTTCGCCTCCCTCCTCCTCTTCCTCGCGGCGGTCGGGCTCCTTCCTGGAGCGCTCGTCTTCGTCCTCCCGTGTGCGGCGCTGGCACTTCGGCGATCGACGTCGACACCGTCGCTCGCTCCGGCCCTCGTCCTGGTTCCAGCGTGGCTGGCAGCCCTAATCGTCGTGTCGCCGTCGATAGCGCTCGTGGTCGGCGTGGCCGACGGGCAGCCGAGCGCGAGCAGTGTCCTGCAGGCGGTCGCTCCGGGCCCGGCGCTCCTCGTCGCCGTCCCGCCGAGCATCCTCGCTCGGGGCCTCTCCCTGCTGCTTCTCGCGCTCGGGCGACGGCGGCTCCGCCGGTCCGGTGAGCCACGGCACGAGGAGCGGGCGCCCGGATGGTACGAGTGATCGCGGGCGAGTCCCGCCGTCAGAGCTCCAGCACGTCGCCCGGCTCGAGGGCGTGGTACTCGCCGCCGCCCTCGCGCACCGCCCAGCCGAGCCGGTCGTGGCCGAGCGAGCGCCCCGCCTCCGAGAGCACCTGCTCGTGGGTCGCGAAGGCGTGCCGCGGGGCGAGCTCGAGCACGTAGTCCATCGCCTCGGCGATCTTCATCCACGGTGCTCCCGAGGGAGCAGCGAGGATCTCGACATCGACGCCCTCCGGCACTGTGAACGAGTCGCCGGCGTAGTAGACCCGGCCGTTCACCAGGACGCCCACGTTGTCGATCACGGGGATGCTGCGGTGGATCACCGCGTGACGGGAGCCGAAGAAGCGCAGCTCGAACGGGCCCACCGTCACGACATCGCCGTCGGCGACCGTCTCGACGTCGAAGCCCTCGGCGGCGGCGGCGACCCCGGCCGGGCCGAGGATCCGCAGCGACGGGGCCGCGTCGCGCAGGCGCTGCAGCTGCTCCGGGGTCCAGTGGTCGGCGTGCTCGTGGGTGAGCACCACGGCGACGGTGTCGGTCGTCCCCTCGACGGGCCGGGTGAAGGACCCCGGATCGATCACCAGCCGGGCGCCGTCCTCCTCGATCAGGACGGCGGCGTGCTCGAGTTTCGTCAGTCTCATGCCCCGAGCCAACCGCCTCGGCGGGCGGCGGGCAAGGCCGGGGCCGAGCGGAGACCGGATGGGCCGGGCGCTCGATTTGCGTCGATGCGGATCCGTGTGCAACACTCTTCGAGTTGCAAAAACGCGGCCCCATCGTTTAGCGGCCTAGGACGTCGCCCTCTCACGGCGGTAACGCGGGTTCAAATCCCGCTGGGGTCACCACGGCAACACGAGAAGAACCCCCGGTCTGACCGGGGGTTCTTCTCGTTTAACACCCGGGTGCTCGCCACGCGGCACCCGCTCGACGCATCGCGCCGATCGCCTCGTTCCCGCTCCGCCTCCCCGGGGCCGCATCCCGCCGGATCGGCGCTAGGATCGCATCCGCGAAGGGGAGTATCCCGCCTTTCCGCTCCCGTCAGTACGCACCGCCCCTGCGCGGCGCCGGGGGCGGGACGGGTGACGCGGACCGGCACGGCCGTCCGCTCCCCGGGGAGAGACTTTCGGCCCCCACCCACTCGGAAGGCCCTCATGCTCGATCTGCCCGTCTGGTTCGTGATCGGCTCGTTCGTCGTCCTGAGCCTGATCCTCGCCGCCGACCTGCTGCTGGTCTACAAGCGCCCGCACGTGCCGAGCCTGAAGGAGTCGGGGCTGTGGGTCGGCTTCTACGTGTCGCTGGCGCTCGTGTTCGCGCTGCTGATGCTGATCCTCGGCGGCGGCGAGCTGGCCGGCCAGTTCGTCGCAGGCTGGCTGACCGAGTACAGCCTCTCGGTCGACAACCTGTTCGTCTTCGTCATCATCATGGGCCGCTTCGCGGTGCCGGCGAAGCTCCAGCAGGAGGTGCTGATGGTGGGCATCATCATCGCGCTGGTCTTCCGCGGCGTCTTCATCCTGCTCGGCGCGCAGCTCATCGAGAGCTTCAGCTGGATCTTCTACCTCTTCGGCGCGTTCCTGGTCTACACGGCCTGGAACCAGGCGTTCGGCGCGGAGGACGAGGACGAGGGCACCGACAACCTGCTCATCCGGCTCCTGCGCCGCCGCGTCAAGATCTCGGACTCGTTCGACGGCTCCAGGATCCGCACCACGATCGACGGCACGCGCCACTTCACGCCGATGCTGATCGTGTTCCTCGCGATCGGCTCGACCGACCTGCTCTTCGCGCTCGACTCGATCCCGGCGATCTTCGGCATCACCGAGAGCCCCTTCATCGTGTTCACCGCGAACGTCTTCGCGCTGATGGGGCTCCGCCAGCTCTACTTCCTGCTCGGCGGGCTGATCGACAAGCTCGAGTACCTCAAGTACGGGATCGCGTTCATCCTCGCCTTCATCGGCGTGAAGCTCGTCCTGCACGCCCTGCACGAGAACGACCTGCCCTTCCTCAACGGGGGCGAGCCGGTGCCGGTGTGGGACATCGACACGATCACCTCGCTCGTGGTCATCGTGCTGAGCATGACCGTGGCGACGCTGGCGAGCCTGGCGAAGATGCGCCGCGAGCACCGCCACATCCAGCTGCACGACGGGCACCCCGAGGTCGTCGCGGACGACGCCCGGTCCTCCGCCGAGGAGAAGTGATCCCGCGATGACGACGACCACGGTCGACCTGCCCCAGGGGGCGCTGCGGCTCGCCGTCAGCAGCAGCACCGACGTCGGCGCCGTCCGCCGCGTCAACGAGGACGCCCTCCTCGCCGACGAGCTGCTCCTGGCAGTCGCGGACGGGATGGGCGGGCACGCACGAGGGGACCTCGCGAGCGCAGCCGCCGTCGAGGCGCTGCGCGAGAACCGGCCGACGAGCCTGGGTCCGGTGGACGCGGTGTTCGACCTGGTGGAGGGCGCCAACACGGCCGTGCGCGCGCTCGACGTGGGCGGTGCGCTCTGCGGCACGACGCTGACCGGGCTGATGCTCGTGCTCCCCGAGCCCGCGGGCCCGGCCCGCTGGGCGCTGTTCAACGTCGGGGACTCCCGCGTCTACCGCTGGGACGGTGCCGAACTCCAGCAGCTGACGGTGGACCACTCCGCCGTGCAGGAGCTCGTCTCGGCCGGCCTGCTCACCCCCGAGTCGGCGGAGTCGCATCCCGACCGCAACATCGTCACCCGCGCCCTCGGCGCCGACGAGGAGGTCGAGACGGACGTCTGGACGCTGCCCGTCGTGCCGCGCGCCAGCTACCTGCTCTGCTCCGACGGGCTGACGAAGGAGCTCTCCGACCAGCGGATCGCCGCCCTGTTCGCCCGCCGCGACTCCGGCGACCCTGCCGACCTCGCTCAGGCGCTCGTGCGTGCGGCGGTCGAGGCCGGCGGACGGGACAACGTCACCGTCGTCGTCGTCGACGCCGTGCTCGACGCCCGCGCCTGAGCCGGGCGACTCCGTGCCGCGCCCGCCCGGGAGGCGGGGGAGCGCGGTGCTATTCTCGGTCCATGCTGAGTGGCCCGCACCTCCTTCCGTGCCGCGACGAGACCTCGAACTGACGGCCTCCCTCGTCGCGGTGCCTCGCCCGGCCGAGCAGCGACTCCAGGAGGAGAAGGAACCGTCATGATCGAGACCACACCCGGCACAGCCGCGCCCGCGTCGAGTGGAGCAGGGACCGGCAGGAGAGCCGAGAAGCCGCGCACCCTCGCCGAGAAGGTCTGGGACGACCACGTCGTCGTCGCGGGCGAGAACGGCGCTCCCGACCTGCTCTACATCGACCTGCACCTGCTGCACGAGGTGACCAGCCCGCAGCCGTTCGACGGCCTGCGTGCCGCGGGGCGCCCGCTGCGCCGGCCGGACCTCACCATCGCCACCGAGGACCACAACACGCCGACCCTCGAGATCGGACGCCCCATCGAGGATCCGATCAGCCGCACCCAGATCGACGCGCTGCGCCGCAACGCCGGCGAGTTCGGCGTCCGCCTGCACTCCCTGGGCGACGTCGAGCAGGGCATCGTGCATGTCGTCGGCCCCCAGTTGGGCCTGACGATGCCCGGCGTCACGGTGGTCTGCGGCGACTCGCACACCTCCACGCACGGCGCGTTCGGCGCGATCGCCTTCGGCATCGGCACGAGCGAGGTCGAGCACGTGATGGCGACGCAGACGCTGCCGCTGCAACCCTTCAAGACGATGGCGATCACGGTCGAGGGCACGCTGAAGGAGGGGGTGACGGCCAAGGACATCATCCTCGCGGTCATCGCCCGCATCGGCACCGGCGGCGGCCAGGGCTACATCCTCGAGTACCGCGGCTCCGCGATCCGCGCGCTCTCGATGGAGGGCCGGATGACGATCTGCAACATGTCGATCGAGGCGGGTGCGCGGGCCGGCATGGTCGCGCCGGACGAGACGACCTTCGCCTACCTGCACGGCCGCCCGCACGCTCCGGCGGGCGAGGACTGGGACGCCGCGGTCGCCTACTGGCGGACGCTGCCGAGCGACGAGGGCGCCGTGTTCGACGCCGAGGTCGTGATCGACGCCGACGCGCTCGAGCCGTTCGTCACCTGGGGCACGAACCCCGGCCAGGGCGTCTCGCTCTCGCAGGCGGTACCGGACCCTGACGTCCTCGACGATCCGAACGAGCGCGCCAGCGCTCTGCGAGCGCTGGAGTACATGGCGCTGGAGCCCGGCACGCCGATGAAGGAGATCCCGGTCGACGTGGTCTTCATGGGCTCCTGCACCAACTCGCGGATCGAGGACCTGCGGGCCTTCGCTGCCGTCGTCGAGGGGCGCACCAAGGCCCCCGGCGTCCGCGTGATGGTCGTCCCCGGCTCCGCCCGGGTGCGGCTCGAGGCCGAGGCCGAGGGGATCGACCGGATCGTCACCGCGTTCGGCGCGGAGTGGCGCTTCGCCGGCTGCTCGATGTGCCTCGGGATGAACACCGACCAGCTCGTCCTGGGGGAGCGCGTGGCCTCCACGTCCAACCGCAACTTCGAGGGTCGTCAGGGCAAGGGGGCGAAGACCCACCTCGTCTCGCCCCTCGTCGCCGCGGCCACGGCCGTGCGCGGCACCCTCTCCAGTCCCTCCGATCTGGAGCCGGTCCGCGAGAGAGCAGGAGTCTGACCGTGCAGAAGTTCGAGACCGTCACCGCGATCGCCGCGCCCCTGAAGCGCGCCAACGTCGACACCGACCAGATCCTCCCCGGCATCTACCTCCGCCGCATCACGAAGACCGGCTTCGAGGACGCGCTCTTCCACGGCTGGCGGCAGGACGCGGACTTCGTCCTCAACCAGGAGCGCTACCGCGGCGCCGGCATCCTCGTCGCCGGCCCCGACTTCGCCATCGGCTCCAGCCGCGAGCACGCCGTCTGGGCGCTGCGCGACTTCGGCTTCCGGGTCGTCATCTCCCCCCGCTTCGGCGACATCTTCCGGGGCAACGCCGGCAAGCAGGGACTGCTCGCGGCCGTCGTCTCGGAGCCCGACGTCGAGCGGCTGTGGGAGATCATCGAGGGCACCCCGGGAATAGAACCGACGGTGGATCTGGTTGCGCGTACGGTCACCGCCGGTGGCGAGACCTTCGACTTCGAGATCGACGACTACACTCGATGGCGCCTGATCGAGGGCCTGGACGACATCGGCCTGACCCTGCGCGACGAAGCGCTCATTTCCGAATTCGAGACCCGCCGCGAAAGCTGGCGGCCCAAGACATTGCCGGTGAAATAGCGTGAACACACTTCTTCAGGACGCCAAGGCCCTGCAGGACGCCAAGGCGTCGGGAGCACGGGTGGGAATGACGACCGAGCGGATCACCATCAACGGCGGGCGACCGCTGGTGGGCCGGATCGAGCTCAAGGGGGCCAAGAACCTCGTCACCAAGGCGATGGTCGCGGCGCTGCTCGGCGAGACCGCCTCCACCCTCCGCGACGTGCCCGACATCAGCGACGTCCGCGTCGTGAAGGGCCTGCTCGAAGTCCACGGCGTCAAGGTGAAGCAGGGCGCCGAGATCGGCGAGCTGATCCTCGACCCCTCCAACGTCGAGTCCGCGCACTTCGCCGACATCGACGCGCACGCCGGCTCCAGCCGCATCCCGATCCTCTTCTGCGGCCCGCTGCTGCACCGCCTGGGCGAGGCGTTCATCCCCGACCTCGGCGGCTGCCGCATCGGCGACCGCCCGATCGACTACCACCTCGAGGTCCTCCGCAACTTCGGCGCGGTGATCGAGAAGCTGCCCTCCGGCATCCGGATGTCGGCCCCCGAGGGCCTGCACGGCGCCAAGGTGTCGCTGCCCTACCCGAGCGTCGGAGCGACCGAGCAGGTCCTCCTGACCGCGGTGCGCGCCTCCGGCATCACCGAGCTCTCGGGCGCGGCGATCGAGCCCGAGATCATGGACCTGATCAACATCCTGCAGAAGATGGGCGCCATCATCTCGGTCGACACCGACCGGGTGATCCGCATCGAGGGCGTGGACCGGCTCACCGGCTACTCCCACCGCGCGCTCTTCGACCGCAACGAGGCGGCCTCCTGGGCGGCCGCGGCCCTCGCGACCGACGGCGACATCTTCGTCGGCGGCGCCCGCCAGCAGGAGATGACCACCTTCCTCAACGTCTTCCGCAAGGTCGGCGGCGCGTTCGAGATCGCCGAGGACGGCATCCGCTTCTACCACCCGGGCGGCGAGCTCAAGCCGGTCATCATCGAGACCGACGTGCACCCCGGCTTCATGACCGACTGGCAGCAGCCGCTGGTCGTGGCGCTCACGAAGGCCAAGGGCGTCTCGATCGTGCACGAGACCGTCTACGAGCAGCGCTTCGGCTTCGTCGACGCGCTCGTCGAGATGGGCGCGACCATCCAGATCCACCGCGAGTGCCTCGGCGGGCAGGCCTGCCGCTTCGGGCAGCGCAACTTCATGCACTCGGCCGTGATCTCGGGACCCTCGAAGCTGCACGGCGCCGACATCGTCGTGCCGGATCTGCGCGGCGGCTTCTCGCACCTGATCGCGGCGCTCTCGGCCGAGGGCACCTCGACGGTCTCGAACGTCGGCATCATCAGCCGCGGCTACGAGAACTTCCTCACCAAGCTCGAGCTGCTGGGCGCCGACTTCTCGCTCGACGCGTAGCCGCCCACCGGGACCTCGGTGCCGCGGAGGACGACCGTCCTCAGCGGCCCGGGGTCCTGTCGCGCCCGGGCGCGCCCCACGCGGGCGGTTCCGCGTCCTCCTCCAGGCGTCCCCGGATCCGCTTCTCGAGGAGCGCGAGCGTCGTCTCCGGCGCGGGCCGGAGGCCCAGCGGTCCGGGCGACTCGACCAGGACCAGCGTCAGGCGTCCGCGCCGCGTGCCGGCCAGGACGACCTCGAGGGCCTCGCGCGGACGCAGGCCCACCAGCACCCACCGCCGCTCCAGCCGCGCGATCCGCGCCCAGGGCACGACGACGCCCCAGTCGCCGAAGGAGACGGTCAGTCCCCGGCGGCGCGGCACGACCACCGCGTAGGGCCGCAGCGTCGGCAGCGGGAACCGCGGCTCGATACGACGGAGGCCCGCCCCGAGCCGGCCGCGTCCGAGGACCGCGACGCCGCCGGTCGCCTCCGCCTCGACGTGGGCGAGCGGTGCCACCGCCACGCGCCAGAGGGCGTCGACCCCGCCGATCACGAGGGTGACGGCCGCCGAGCCGCCGACGAGGACCGCGAGCGTCAGCAGGAGGCCGTCGCCGAGCGCAGCCGCGTCGCGTCCGGCCTGCGTGGCGAGCAGCACGACTCCCCACACGATCAGGAGCACCAGGCCGGACAGCGCGATCGGCGAGTCGGCGAGTCGGCCGAGCGCTCGGCCGACGGCGTCCCACGGCGACGGGCGGCGACGCGGACGGGGCGTGCCGGTACCGTACCCGGCGGCCGGGCCGCTCCTCCCACCGCGGGGCCCCGCTGCTCCCGGGCGTGGGGACGCGGCCCCTCCGATGCGGGATGCGAGGATGGGCGGGTGTCTGAGCGAAGCCGTCCGTCCATCTTCTGGTTCCTCGCGGCGGCGGTGATCCCCGTGATGACCGCCTCGGTCGACCTGCGGATCCGGAACGGCGACAAGATCCCGAGCACCGGAGCCTTCGTGTTCGCGCCGAACCACTACAGCGAGATCGACCCGATCATCACGGGCTGGACCCTGTGGCGCGCCGGCCGCGCACCGCGCTTCCTCGCCAAGGCCTCGCTGTTCTCGGTGCCCGTGCTCGGCTCGATCCTGCGCGGCTCCGGGCAGATCCCCGTCGAGCGCTCGGGCTCGGTCCGCGGCAGCGAGCCGCTGAAGACCGCCAAGGCTCTCGTGGACGAGGGCCGCTCGGTCATCATCTACCCCGAGGGCACCCTCACCCGCGACCCCGAGCTCTGGCCGATGCGCGGCAAGACGGGAGCGGTGCGGATGGCGCTGCAGTACGGCCTGCCTGTCGTCCCGGTCGCGCACTGGGGCGCGCAGCAGCTGATGGGCCGCTACTCCAAGCGGATCACCCTCTTCCGCCGCAAGCGCGTCGACGTGATCGTCGGCGACCCCGTCGACCTGTCCGCCTTCCGCGGACGCAGCCTCGACTCCGCCACACTCAACGAGGCCTCCGCGGTCGTGATGGCGGCGATCACCGCCCTGCTCGAGGAGCTGCGCGGCGAGGCGGCGCCCGAGAAGCGCTGGAACCCCTCCGAGCACAACCAGAAGGGCACGGGTCGCTTTGAGTCCGAGCAGTAGGAAGGCGCCCATCCCCGTGCCCCGCCGCGTCGCCGTCCTCGGCGCCGGCAGCTGGGGCACCACGTTCGCGAAGATCCTCGCCGACGGCGGCTCCGACGTCGTGATGTGGGCGCGCCGCGCCGAGCTGGCCCGCGAGATCACCGAGGCCAAGCGCAACAGCGACTACCTCCCCGGCATCAACCTCCCGCGCAACATCCGGGCCACGCCGCGCATCGAGGAGGCGCTGGAGGGCGCGGACCACGTCTACCTCTCCATCCCGTCGCAGTCGCTGCGGAGCAACCTCGAGGCGATCACGCCGTTCCTCACCGAGCGCACGGTGCTGGTGAGCCTGATGAAGGGCGTCGAGAAGGGCACCGGCCAGCGGATGAGCGAGGTGATCGCGCAGATGCTGCCGGTCTCTCTCGACCGGATCGCCGTCGCCTCCGGGCCCAACCTCGCCCTCGAGATCGCCAAGGAGCAGCCGACCGCGGCGGTCATCGCCTCCGAGAGCCTCGTCACCGCGCAGGAGGTGGCTCTCGCGGCGACCAACCGCTACTTCCGCTCCTACGTCAACACCGACGTGATCGGCACCGAGTTCGGCGGCGTGCTGAAGAACCTCATCGCCGTGGCGATCGGCATCGTCGACGGCGTCGGCTACGGCGAGAACACGAAGGCATCGATCATCACGCGCGGTCTCGCCGAGATGACCGACTTCGCGGTCGCGTACGGCGGACGGGCCGAGACGATGGCCGGACTCGCTGGGCTCGGCGACCTCATCGCGACGTCGAGCTCGTCCCTCTCGCGCAACAACACGGCCGGGCGCCTGCTCGGCCAGGGCTACAGCTTCACCGACGTGGTGAAGTCGATGCAGCAGACGGCGGAGGGGCTCGCCTCCGTCGCGCCGGTCCTCGAGCTGGCGCGCGCCAGGGGAGTCGACATGCCCATCGTCGAGCAGGTGTCGCAGGTGCTCGCCGGTACGCTCGATCCGAAGGACATCGCGCCGCACCTGACCACGGATTCGGACGAGCCACAGGGTGAGAGGAACCTCGATGACCAGCAAGCTCCGCGTGGCCGTTCTGTTCGGGGGGCGCTCCAGCGAGCACTCGATCAGCTGCGCAACGGCGGCCGGGGTGCTGCGGGCGATCGACCGTGACCGCTTCGAGGTGATCCCCGTCGGGATCACCTCCGACGGCGCCTTCGTGCTCGAGGAGGACCGTCCTGAGAAGTTCGCTCTCGATGCCGCGTCGCTGCCCCGCGTCGAGGACGACGACTCCCGTGTGCGCTGGCCGGAGTCGGCCCTCTCGCGTGAGCTCACCGTGACGACCGAGGACGGCGCGACGCGCTCGCTCGGCGAGGTCGACGTGGTGCTGCCGATCCTGCACGGCCCGTGGGGCGAGGACGGCACCGTCCAGGGGATGCTCGAGCTCGTCGGGCTGCCCTACGTCGGCTCGGGCGTGCTCGCGTCGGCGCTCGGCATGGACAAGCACTTCACCAAGACGGTGCTGCGGGCCGCGGGCCTCGCGGTGGCGCCCTGGTACCTCGTGACCGAGGCGGAGTGGCGCGCCGACCCGGGCGACGCCTCCTCGGCCCTCGACGAGCTGGGCCTGCCCGCGTTCGTGAAGCCGGCGCGGGCCGGCTCGAGCGTGGGCGTCAGCCGGATCGACGAGCGCGAGCAGCTCGAGGCCGCGCTGGAGGAGGCGTTCGCGCACGACTCGCGGGTGCTGATCGAGTCGGGCATCGTCGGCCGCGAGGTAGAGATCGGCGTGCTCGGCGGCCGCCGCGGTGCTCCGGCCCGCGCCTCCGTCGCCGGCGAGGTGGTCGTCACCGGCCGCGGCTTCTACGACTTCGAGGCGAAGTACCTCGGGGCGTCCGGCATCGAGCTGGTCTGCCCGGCCGATCTCACCGACGGCGAGCTCTCCGAGATGCGGTCCCTCGCGATCCGCGCCTTCGACGCGATCGGAGCCGAGGGCCTCGCCCGGGTCGACTTCTTCCTCACCGCCGACGGCTTCGTCGTCAACGAGATCAACACCATGCCCGGCTTCACGCCGGTCTCGATGTTCCCGCGCATGTGGGGCGCGAGCGGCGTGGACTACCCGGACCTGATCAGCGAGCTGCTCGACTCGGCGCTCGACCGCGTCCCGGTCGCCGCCCGATGACGTCGGCGCTCGCGCTCCGCGTCGAGGCGGGCGCGGCCGCGGCGCCCTTCGAGCAGATCCGTGAGCAGATCACCGCTCTGATCGCCGCGGGCGAGCTGCCGGTCGGCACGCGGCTGCCGCCGGTGCGCGCGCTGGCCGAGACGCTGGGCGTCGCCGCGGGGACGGTCGCCCGCTCCTACCGGGAGCTGGAGTCGGCGGGCCTGGTCGAGACGCGCGGCCGGGCGGGCACGGTCGTCGCGGGAGGCGTGGACGCGCTGGAGCGCGAGCTGCAGGCCGCGGCCGCCGTGTTCGCGTCCCGCGCGCGCGAGCTGGGGGCGACCTTTGATGGTGCGCTCACCGCAGCGAGTCGAGCCCTCGGCGTCTGACGCTGAAGCTCAGCCGGTGGGCGTGTCCGTCGGATCGAGGGTGTCGGCGTCCGAGACGTCGGTGCACTCGCGCGTCTGCGGGACGTAGGAGACGGCGTTCGCCAGGTCGAGCGCGGCGGAGGATCCGGACGCGCGGCTCTGGTCGACGGTGATCTCCACCGCGGGATCGCGACCGTAGGTGGTCAGCGTGTAGATGTCCTCGTCCTTCTGCGTCTCGTCGATGATCCAGTCGACTCCGCTGACGTTCACGCAGAGGTCCGTCGTCGGGCCGGGCACCTCGACTCCGCAGTGGAGGATGACGGCGGCCGGGGTGCCCCAGGCGGCGGTGCCCTGAGCGTTCGTCTCGCGCTCGGGCTGCTCCGCGACCACGTCGGGCAGGCGCACCGAGACCTCCGCGCAGCCGGTGCTCGTCGCATCGGCGGCGGGCTCGAGGGCGACGCTGGCCGAGCAGCCCGAGAGCAGCAGGACGGCGGCGGCGGCGGCGAGAAGGGGGGAGCGGAGTCGGCGGGGGGACATCGCCGTCAACGCTAGCGTGTGAACCATGGCAGAGGATCGGAGTCCCACCCTGGCCGAGCTCAGCGAGGGCGAGGTGCTCGCGAGGGTGCTGGCCCGGCTCGGCGGCCCGGGCGCGGAGACCCTGGTCGGGCCCGGCGACGACTGCGCGGTGCTGCGCGCTCCCGACGGCCGCTTCGTGGTGACCACGGACATGATGGTGCACGGCCCCGACTTCCGGCTGGCCTGGTCGCGCCCGGCGGACCTGGGCTGGAAGGCGGCGGCCTCGAACCTCGCCGACGTCGCGGCGATGGGGGCCCGTCCCACCGGGCTCGTCGTCGCGCTCGCGGCACCCCAGTCGCTGGGCGTCGACGTGCTGGAGGGGATCGCGGGCGGCCTCGCCGCCGGCTGCGCCGCGATGGCGCCGGGATGCGGAGTCGTCGGGGGAGACCTGTCCGCCTCCGCGACGCTGACGCTCTCGATCACGGCGTTCGGCTCGCTCGACGGACGACCGCCGGTGCTCCGCAGCGGTGCGAGGCCGGGGGACGTGCTCGCCGTGGCCGGTCCGCTGGGACGAGCGGGGCTCGGGCTGCGCCTGCTGTTCGAGCAGGCGCGGCGGGACGGGGAGCCGTCGGCCGACCTCGCCGCCCGGCTCCGCGAGCGGCATCCGTCCCTCCTCGAGGCGCAGCTGCGCCCGACCGCGCCGATCTCCGCGGGCGAGGCCGCGGGCGGGACCGCCACCGCGATGATGGACGTCTCGGACGGCGTGGTGCTCGACGCCCGTCGGATGGCGCGTGCGAGCGGAGTGGCGATCGACCTCGATGCCGCGGCGGTCGACGTGCACGCGCGCGGGCTCACGGGCGTGGAGGGCGTGGACCTCGACCTGGCGAGGGCGTTGGTGCTGGGAGGCGGCGAGGACCACGCGATGCTCGCGTGCTTCCCGCCCGCCGCGGCGCTGCCGGAGGGCTTCGTCCCGCTCGGGGTCGTCCGCGAGGGGGACCCGGAGGTGCGCCTGGGCGGGGTCGCGCTCGAGGGGCGCGGGGGCTGGGACCCGTACCTCGGCTGGGACGGCGCGGCGGGCTGAGGCCGGTCAGCCGGCCGCGGAGGAAGCGGGCGAGACGGGCGACGCCGGTGAAGCCCACCAGATCGTGGTCTCGCCGTAGTCCTTCCTCCGCTCCCGCTCCAGACCCGCGGGCCAGCGCGGCTCCGGGCTGCGGGAGCTCCGCTCCACGACGACCACCGCGTCCTCGCGCAGCAGCGGCAGCACGCCGGCGAGATCGGCGGCGAGGTCGTCCTCGCCGAGGTCGTAGGGCGGGTCGAGGAACACCGTGTCCGTGTTGAGGGCCGGGGACCCGTCGAGGAAGGAGCGGACCGAGCCGGTCACCACCTCGATCCGCGGGGCGGGCCGCTTGTTCTTGGCAGCCGCGGTCACGATCGCCCGTGCGTTCTCGCCCGCGGTCCGGGCGGCCTTCGGGTCGCGCTCGACCAGGACGACCGCGCTCGCTCCGCGGCTGGCCGACTCGAGCCCGAGGGCGCCGGAGCCCGCGTAGAGGTCGACCACCGTCGCGCCGTCGAGGGCGTCCCGGGCCTCGAGGGCCGAGAAGACGGCCTCGCGCACGCGGTCGCTGGTGGGGCGGGTGCCCGCGCGCGGGACCCGGAGGGTGAGCGAGCCGGCGAATCCGGCGATGATCCTGGTCACCGGATCGAGCATAGGGCGGTACCCCTGCCCACGGCGTCCGGCGGCCGCCGCGCGCTCCCGCCTGGCGGCACACTGCGAACTCTCGGAACCTGGACCCTTTTCCCGTCAGGACTGCGAGAATCCCTAGCTATGACGTCGCTCGAAGACACCCGCTCCGCTGTCGGCCGCCGAGCGGCTCCCGAGACGCCCCTGACCCGCGAGGAGTTCACGGCGCACTGCGGCGCCGTCCTCGGGAACCTCACCCGCGTGATCGACGGCAAGTCGGCCGAGGTCTCGATGGCGCTGACGGTGTTCCTCGCCGGTGGGCACCTCCTGATGGAGGACGTCCCCGGCACCGGCAAGACGGTCCTGGCGAAGTCGCTGGCGGCCTCGGTCGGCGGCAGCGTCGCGCGCATCCAGTTCACGCCCGACCTGCTCCCCTCCGACGTCACGGGGGTCTCGGTCTACAACCAGGCGACCCGCGACTTCGAGTTCAAGCCGGGCCCGGTCTTCGCGAACATCCTGATCGGCGACGAGATCAACCGGGCCTCGCCCAAGACG
Organism: Rathayibacter sp. AY1C4; assembly: GCF_002932195.1. Classification (NCBI taxonomy): domain Bacteria; kingdom Bacillati; phylum Actinomycetota; class Actinomycetes; order Micrococcales; family Microbacteriaceae; genus Rathayibacter; species Rathayibacter sp. AY1C4. Next base: position 63,721 of record NZ_PSWE01000009.1, read on the forward strand.
CAGTCGGCGCTGCTGGAGTGCATGGAGGAGCGCCAGGTCTCGGTCGACGGCACCACCCACCTCCTCCCGCGCCCCTTCGCCGTGATCGCGACGCAGAACCCGGTCGAGATGGAGGGCACCTACTCGCTGCCCGAGGCCCAGCGCGACCGCTTCATGGCCCGCCTCTCGCTCGGCTACCCCGATGAGCGCGCCGAGCTCGAGATGATCCGCACCCGCGACTCGGCCAGCCCGCTCGAGGAGCTGCGGCCCGTCGTGGGCCTCGCCGAGCTCGAGCGGATGATGGCCTACGTGCGCTCCGTGTACGTCGCACCACCCGTGCAGGAGTACGTGGTGGCGATCATGCAGGCCACGCGGGTCGACCCCGAGCTGCGGCTCGGGGGGAGCCCGCGCGCCACGCTCCAGCTGATCGCCGCCGCGAAGGCTCTCGCCGCCCTCAGCGACCGCGACTTCGTGGTGCCGGACGACGTCGACGCGCTCGCCGTCCCCGTGCTCGGCCACCGCCTCCTGCCCGCCACGCGCCTCCCCGGCCGCTCCGGCGCCGGATCCTCGCACTCGGTCACCGAGATCGTGCAGCGCATCGTCGCGGCCACCCCCGTCCCCTTCGGCAACCGTGGCGACTGAGGCCCGCGCCGCCGAGACGCCGTCGTCCCGTCTCGGCGGTCTGCCCGCGCTCCGCGGGGTCGCGCTGACGCTGCGCGGCTGGGCGCTCGTTCTGCTGGGCGTCGCGGGAGTGGTGATCGCGCCGCTGACAGAGTTCCGCGAGCTGCTGTTCGTCGGCCTGGTGCTGCTGGGCCTGCCCCTGGGCGCGCTCGTCTCCCTGCTCCTGGCGCCGGCGTCGTTCCGAGTGCAGCGCCGCTTCGCTCCCCAGACCGTCGCGGCCGGCGACGTGGTGGAGGTCGACGTGCTGCTCGAGAACCGCGGCCGCGCCGTCCGCAGCGGGGCGCGCGCCCACGACCGGCTCGAGCGCGTGGAGCGCGGGGTCGTCGTCGGCCGGGCGGTCGCCGAGGGCGTCTTCGGGCTGCCGGGCGTCCCGTCGGGCGGCCGCGTGCGCGCCCGCTACCGTCTGCCCGCCGAGCGGCGCGGGATCCACCGCATCGGCCCGCTGCGCCTGGTGCGCGGCGACGGCCTCGGGCTCGCGCTCCGCGAGAGCGTCGTGGGGGCTGCGCAGCCGTTCGTCGTGACTCCGCGGGTCGTGCCGCTCCAGAGCGACGTCCTGGACGCGCACGGAGCAGGCGGATCGAGCCCGGTCGCGCACGCGACGGCCGGCGCCGGCACGGACGACGTGATCCCGCGCGACTACCGCCCGGGGGACGCCATGCGCCGGGTGCACTGGCGGGCGAGCGCCCGCTCCGGTGAGCTCATGGTCCGCCAGGACGAGCAGAACACCGATCCGCACGCGTGGATCCTCCTCGAGACCCGGGCCGAGCGCGTGCTCGAGCGGCGCGGCGACGACCGGCTCGAGTGGGCGGTGTCGATGACGGCCTCCCTCGCCGTGCACCTGCTCGACCGCGGCTTCGAGACCCACCTCGTCGAGACGGGTGCGGACGGCGAGCCGGAGCACTCGGAGGACGAGCGCGAGGTGGCGCACGACGTGCTGCTGCGCCTGGCCGAGCTGGCGCCCTCGCGCGAGTCGGTCGACGCGGTGACCCGGATCTCGGCCGACATGCGCGACACCGGGGGAGTGCGACCGGTCTTCGCCGTCCTCACCCGACTCCTCGAGTCGGACCTCGACGCCCTCGGCTCCCTGGCCGCGCAGTCGCGCCCCGCGATCGCCTTCGTCGTCGCCGGCACCGCTGAGGAGGAGGCGGCTCTCGCCTCGCTCGGCTGGTACGCGGTGTCCGTCGACCCGAGTGCCTCCGTCGAGGAGGCGTGGGCGCAGGCCCTCGCTCTGCGGGTGGTGGCGTGAGCCGCCGCGTCGAGAGCGATCCGCGCGCCGGGTCGGCTCCTCTGAGCGGTCTGCTCTTCCTCGCGATCACGGCCGCCGCCGCCGGGATCGGGCGGCTCCTCGTCGGCGTCGACTGGCTGGTGCTCCTCGCGAGCGCGGTCGCCGTGGTGCTCGGCGTCCCGGCCGCCGCCCGGGCTCTGCGCGTGCACCCCGTCGTCCCGCCGATCCTCGGCACGCTGACGATGGTCGGCGTGCTGACCGCGATGTTCGTGCCCGGTCGGGCCCTGCTGTTCGTGATCCCCACGCCCGGCGCCGTCGCGCAGGCGGAGGCGCTCGCGCAGGGCGGCTTCCAGTCCATCGCCCAGCAGGGGCTCCCGGCCATCGCCGACGACGGCATCTCGTTCCTCCTGATCGGCGGGGTGGTCGTGCTCGCCTGGGCGGCCGACCTGTTCGCCTTCTCCGTCCGCCTCCCCGCCCTGGCCGGTCTGTTCCCTGCGGCGCTGCTCGCGGTGCCGGCGATCGTGGACCCCTCCGAGGTGTCCTGGGCGAGCCTCGTCGTCACTGCGCTCGCCTACGCGGGCGTGCTCGCCGCCACGGCCGCCCCTCGCCGCCCGAGCGGCCCGAGCGCGGCCGCGGCCGTGCTGCCCGCCTTCGCGGCCGTGACCGTCGTCGTCCTGGGCGCGGGAGTCGTCGCCGGGTCGGCGGCAGGCTACGCGCGCACCACCGCCCCCTCGGGCGTCTCCGGCAGCCTCTTCAACGGCGCGATCGACCCGGTGGTCGCTCTCGGCGCGGACCTGCGCCGCCCGAACCCCGTGACCGTGCTGCGCTACGCCACCGACTCCGACCTGCCCGTCTACCTCCGCGTGCTGACCGTCTCGGACTTCGACGGTGACGACTGGGCGCCGAGCGAGACGGAGCAGACCGCTCCGATCGAGGCGCCGATCGCGCCCGAGGGGCTCTCCGAGAGCGTGCCGCGCGAGGCGGAGGAGGTCGACGTCTCGGTGGAGACGCTGCGGAGCCAGTGGCTCCCCGTGCCGTATCCGGTCTCGTCGCTGACGGGCGTCGGCGACGGCTGGCTCCAGGACGTGCAGGACGGCTCGATCCGCGGCGACGCGACGACCCGCTCCGGAGACGACTACCAGGTGCAGGCGCTGCGGCTCGAGCCCGACCCGCAGCAGCTGCTCGCCGCGCCCGCGCCGTCCGGCGTCGACCGGTACCTCTCGCTCCCCGACGACGTGCCCGAGATCGTCCGCACCACCGCCGAGGAGGTCACGGCGGAGGCTCCGACCGCCTACGACCGGGCGCGCGCGCTGCAGACGTACTTCCGCTCGTCCGAGTTCCGCTACTCCGAGGACACCCCCGCGGAGGAGGGCTACGACGGCGACGGAGTCGGCGTGCTCTCGGCGTTCCTGACGACGAAGGAGGGCTACTGCGTCCACTTCGCCTCGGCGATGGCGGTGATGGCGCGCGAGCTCGGGATCCCGTCGCGGCTCGCCATCGGCTACCAGCCCGGCTCCGTCGTGCCCTCCGGCGGCAGCGACCTGACCACCTACCGCGTCCTCTCCTCCGACCTGCACGCCTGGCCCGAGCTGTACTTCGAGGGAGTCGGCTGGCTGCCCTTCGAGCCGACGCCCAGCCGCGGCGCTCCGGCCTCCTACACCCTGCCGAGCGCGACGGCCTCCTCGGGCCCCACCGCCCCGGGCTCGACCGCGACCACCGCGCCCGGTGCGACCAGCGCTCCCGCCGCGACACCCACTCCGACGGCCGCGTCGGCGACGCCGACCCCCGGTGCCGTCGGCGCCTCGAGCACCACGGCGGCTCCCGCGGCCACGCTCTGGGTGCTGCTCCTGCTGCTCGTGCTCGTCCCCTGGCTGATGCGCGCCGTCCAGCGCGCGCTGCGGCGCCGGTCCGCGCGCTCCGGCTCCGTCGAGGCCGCGTGGGCCGAGCTGCTGGCGACCGCCCGCGACCTGGGCGTCCCCGTGGAGGGCACGGAGTCTCCGCGCGCGCAGGAGGCCCGCATGGCTCCCGCCCTCGACCCCGGAGCGGCGGCACGTCTGCAGGGGCTCCGGGAGCGCGTCGAGCGCCGGCGCTACTCGCCGTCCGCGAGCGAGTCGGAGGCGTGGGACGACGCGACCGCCGTGGCCGCCGCGCTCCGCGGCTCCGCGGGTGCCGGTCGTCGGGTGCTCGCGTCGGTCGTGCCCCGCTCGGCGCTGGACCCGGTCGCCCGGCTCGCGCGTCCGAGGTCCGACCTATGATCGCTAGGTGATCCCGGACCCCCTCGACGCCTCGCTCGCGCCGCTGATCGGGCCGCGCACGGCGAGTGCGGTCGAGAAGGCCTTCGGGTACCGCACGGTCGGCGAGCTCCTGGGCCACTACCCGCGCCGCTACGCGAAGCGGGGCGAGCTGACGGCGCTCTCGCGTCTCCCCGTGGGAGAGAGCGTGACGATCGTGGCGGAGGTCCGCGAGGTGCGCGAGCGGCCGATGCGCAACCGGCGCGGCACCCTGCTCGAGGTCGTCATCTCGGACGGCTCGGGCACGCTCTCGCTGACGTTCTTCGGACAGCCCTGGCGCGCGGCGAAGCTCCACCGCGGCGTGCGCGGGATCTTCGCGGGCACGGTCTCGATGTTCCGCGACACCCCGCAGCTCACGCATCCCGACTACCGTCTGTTCGACGACGAGGAGGCCGCCGCGACGGAGACGGGAGGCGGTGAGCTCGCGAAGGACTGGGCCGAGCGGCCGATCCCGATCTACCCGGCGACCAGCGCGCTCTCGAGCTGGCAGCTCCAGGCCGCGATCGGCGTGCTGCTGGACGGCTTGCGCGACGTGCCCGACCCGATGCCCGAGCAGGTGCGCGCCGGCCGCTCGCTGCTGGGCCTCGGCGAGGCGCTGGAGCTGATCCACCGCCCGCAGCGGGAGGGCGAGGAGGCGCAGGCGCGCGAGACGCTCCGCTTCCACGAGGCGTTCCTCCTGCAGCTCGCCCTGCTCGAGCGCCGGGCCTCGGCGCGCAGCAGCCCCGCGACCGCCCGCGTGCCCGGCCCCGGCGGGCTGCTCGAGCGCTTCGACGCCGCGCTGCCCTTCGCCCTCACCGGCGACCAGACCGCGGTGGGGCACGAGATCGCCGCCGATCTGGCTGCCGAGAGCCCGATGACCCGGCTGGTGCAGGGCGAGGTCGGCTCCGGCAAGACCCTCGTCGCGCTCCGGGCGATGCTCGCCACGGCCGAGAGCGGCGGGCAGGCGGCGCTGCTCGCTCCCACCGAGGTGCTCGCGGGGCAGCACCTCCGCTCGATCGCGAGGACCCTCGGCCCGGAGCTCGCGGCCGAGCTGGTGCCGACCCTCCTCACCGGCGGGCTGGGGGCGGCGCAGCGCCGCGCTGCCCTCCTCCGGATCGTCTCGGGCACGGCGAAGATCGTCGTCGGCACGCACGCCCTCCTCGGCGACGCGGTCTCCTTCTACGACCTGGGCCTCGTCGTGATCGACGAGCAGCACCGCTTCGGCGTGGACCAGCGGGACGCCCTGCGCCGGAAGGGCGCCACCCCGCCGCACGTGCTGGTGCTGACGGCCACGCCCATCCCGCGGACCGTCGCCATGACGGTCTTCGGCGATCTCGACACCTCGACCATCCGCGAGCTGCCCGCCGGGCGCCCCGGCATCACGAGCCACGTGGTCCCGCTCGCCGACCATCCCGCGTGGATTGCGCGGGCGTGGGAGCGCGCCGAGGAGGAGATCCGCTCGGGCCACCAGGTCTACCTCGTCTGCCCGGCGATCGAGCCGGGGGAGCCCGCCGAGGGCGCGCAGCCGCCCGAGGAGGACGCCGCCGCGCCGCTCACGACCGTCGCGGCCACGCTGGAGGGCGTGCGCGCGCATCCGCTGCTCGGGAAGCGGCGGTCGGCCGCGCTGCACGGGCGGATGACGACGGAGGAGAAGGACGCCGTGATGCGCTCCTTCGCCGCGGGGGAGATCGACGTCCTGGTGTCGACGACGGTCATCGAGGTCGGCGTGGACGTGCCGAACGCCTCGATGATGGTCGTGCTCGACGCGGAGCGGTTCGGGGTCTCGCAGCTGCACCAGCTCCGCGGGCGCATCGGGCGCGGCGGCGTCGCGGGGGTGTGCCTGTTCGTGACGGCGGCGGAGGCGGGGACGGTCGCGCGCGAGCGGGTGGAGGCGGTCGCCGCGACGCTCGACGGCTTCGCGCTCGCCGAGGTCGACCTCGAGCTGCGCCGCGAGGGCGACGTGCTGGGCGACTCGCAGTCCGGCGGGCGCTCGTCGCTCCGCCTGCTGCGGGTGGTGCAGGACGCCGACGTGATCGTGGAGGCGCGGGCGCTGGCCGAGCGGCTCCTCGCGGAGGACCCGTCGCTCGCCGCGCACGACCGGCTCCGTGCCGCGCTCGAGCGCCGCGTGCAGGACCGCGACCGGGAGTTCCTCGCCAAGAGCTAGGCGGTGCCCGCCCGCTACTCTGTCGGCATGGCCCGCATCGCCGTCGTCCCCGGCTCCTTCGACCCCGTGACCCTCGGTCATCTCGACGTGATCGAGCGGGCCGCGCGCCTGGTCGACGAGCTGCACGTCGTGGTGGTGCACAACCCCGCCAAGACCGCGCTGCTGCCGATCGCCCAGCGCGTCTCGCTCATCGAGCAGTCGATCGCGGACGCGGGCGTCGAGGGACGGATCGTCGTCGCCTCGTGGAGCATGGGCCTGCTCGTCGACTACTGCACCGACGTCGGCGCGAGCATCCTGGTGAAGGGCATCCGCTCGCAGGTCGATGTGGCGTACGAGACCCCCATGGCGATCGTGAACCGCAACCTCGCGCACGTCGAGACGGTGTTCCTCCTGCCCGATCCCGCGCACGCCCACGTGTCGAGCTCGCTGGTGAGGCAGGTCTCCTCCCTCGGCGGCGACGTCGCCCCCTACGTGCCGCCCGCGGTCGCCGCGTACCTCGCCGCCGGCTGAGGCGCCGCCGATCGTCCACTCGGGCGATCCCGGGCCGTGGACCCGGGCGCCCGCGGCAGCCGGGAGAATGGACCGGTGAGCGAGACGCGCGTGCAGGCCTGGGCCCTCGACGGCATCCCGGAGGTGACTCCCGGTGACGACCTGCTCGAGCTGATCCTCGCGGCCGTCGCCGCCGCCGCCGAGGAGGACCGGCCCGCGGACGGCGACATCCTTGTCGTCACGAGCAAGATCGTCTCGAAGGCGGAGGGGCGCATCGTCGCCGCGACCGACCGCGAGGACGCGATCACGGCCGAGACCGTCCGCGTCGTCGCCACCCGGGCGCACGGCTCCGGCGTCACCCGCATCGTCGAGAACCGCCTCGGGATCGTCCAGGCGGCGGCCGGAGTCGACGCCAGCAACGTCGCGGAGGGGACGGTCCTCCTCCTCCCCCTCGACCCGGACGCCTCGGCGCGGGCCCTCTGCGCGGGCCTCCGGGAGCGGCTCGGCGTGGAGGTGGGCGTGCTCGTCAGCGACACCCTGGGCCGCGCCTGGCGGGTCGGGCAGACCGACGCGGCCATCGGAGCCGCGGGCGTCCTCGTGATCGACGACCTCCGCGGCGGGGTCGACGCCCTGGGGCGCACGCTGGGAGTGACCATGCCGGCCGTCGCGGACGAGATCGCCGCGCTCGGCGACCTGGTGAAGGGCAAGGCGAGCGGACGCCCCGTCGCCGTCGTCCGCGGGCTCGCCCGCCTGGTGACGAGGGTCGAGAGCCCGGGTGCCCGCACGCTGACCCGCACGGGCCCCGACGACATGTTCCGCCTCGGCGCCGACGAGGCCTTCGCCGAGGGCTTCGCGGCCGGAGCAGCCTCGCGCGAGGAGCGCGCGTGACCGGCTGGAGCGCGGTCGTCGTGTTCAAGGGCCGCGGCGGCTCGAAGACGCGCCTCGACGTGCCGGGCCGCGCGGCGCTGGCCGAGGCGTTCCTCCTGGACACGCTCGCCGCCGTGGCCGCCGCGGAGCCGGTGGCGAGCCTTCTCCTGGTCACCTCCGACGCCGGTGCGGCCGACCGCGCACGGGCGGAGCACCCGCAGCTGGTGGTGGTGCCCGACCCGGGGACCCTCGACGCCGCCGTGTCCGGGGGAGCCGAGGCCGCCCTCCATCGCCGGCCGGGCGCCCCGGTGATCGTGCTGACCGGGGACCTGCCCGCCCTGCTGCCGTCGGACCTCTCCGAGGCGCTCGCGACGCGGTCGCTCCCGGCCGTCGTCCCGGACCGCGAGGGGAGCGGCACCACGGCGCTCCTGCTGGCGGCCGGAGCCCTCGTCGCTCCGGCGTTCGGCCCGGGCTCTCTGGCCCGGCACCGCGACGCGGGCTGCGCCGTCGTCGTGCTGCCAGGCTCGTCGACGCTGAGGCTGGACGTCGACACGCTCGCCGATCTCGGAGACGCGGAGGAGGCCGGCGTCGGCCCGCACACCTCCCGCGCGCTGGCCGCAGCGGCCTGACGCGCAGGGAGTCCGAGCCGCGGACGCGATCAGCCGGCGAGCAGCCCCGCCTCGAACGCCGCCGTCAGGCCCGCGTCGATCGCGAGCGGTGCGCCGTCGACCGAGCGGACGGGGATCGCCCGCCGGGTGCTCGACACCAGCCACGCCGCATCGGCACCGGTGAGCGCCGAGACCGGCAGCTCGCGGCGCGACGACGCGAGCCCGCGGCGCTCGCCCAGCGCGAGGACCCGCTCGACCGTCGTGCCGGCGAGCACGCTGTCCGAGAGCGGCGTCGCGAGCACCCCGTCGCCGAGGAGCACCAGGCTCGACGTCGCCCCCTCGAGGAGAAGCCCGTCGCTCGTGCGCCAGACCACGTCGTCCGCGCCCCGGGACGCCGCCTCGCGCAGCGCCGCCCGGGTGACGGCGCCCGAGGTGGTCTTGACGCCCGGGAGCAGCCACGGCGCGAGCGGACCGCTCGCGTACCCGCGGTCCAGCACGACGACGGCCGCGCCCTTCTCCCGGAGCGCACTCGAGTCGGGAGTCGGAGCCGCGCGCACGGTGCACCGGGCGGAGTCGCTCGAGCCGTGGGCGGCGATGAAGCGGACCGTCAGGTCGTCGACCCGGTCGTGCTCCGCCACGGCGAGGTCGACCGCTCGGGACCAGAGGGGCGCCTCCGGGATCGTCAGCCCGACGGCCCGGGCCGATCCGGCCAGCCGCGCGAGGTGCTCGCCGAGCGCGCGGGGACGTCCGTCGAGGACCGCGACGGTCTCGAAGACCCCGTCGCCGCGGAGGTAGCCCGCCTCGTCGACGCGGACGAGCGGACCCTCCGGGTCGCGGAGGACGACGGCGCCGGAGGTGATCTCGACCAGGACGGGGGTGCTCATCCGCTCATCCTGCCCCCGGCGGAGCCTCAGCGGGGGAGGAGGCCGCTCGCCACATCGGACGGCTCGACGATCTCGCGCCACGGCTCCGGCCGGAGTCCTGCCGAGCCGAGCACGTCGGCCGCGGCGAGGAGGTCCACGTCGAGACCTGTCAGCTCGCCGATCGCGGCGACCGGCAGCTGGAACGTCCTGAAGCCGCCGAGCGGCACCAGGCCCTCGCGCACGCGCTCCACGAGCTCGCTCTGGTCGAGCAGGTAAGCGCTCGTCGCGAGCGTCGATCCGTCCGGGCTCCACGCCGCGATCTTCCAGAAGCGGCGGGGGATGCCCGTACCGCGGTAGACCGGGTCGTCGTCCGCGAGCACGGGCCCGGTGAAGACGCTCAGGCGCGTGCGCCAGGTCTGCGCGTACTCGAGCACCAGCGTCTCGAGCCCGAGCCACAGCTCCTGCGACTGGTTGAAGCCGCTCGCCTGGGGCGCGGCGTTCGTGTAGCAGAAGCTGTCGCGGTTGGCCGCGGCGGCCTCGTCGCGGTCGCCCCAGACGGGGTCGCGGCGGCGGACCAGGTGGCCGCGGTCGAGGTCGTTGCGGGCGTACACCTCCGGCCCGGTCTGCTCGGAGGCGGGGATGCGGTCGTCGAGGTGCCAGTCGTCGCCTCGGCCGAGCTCGACCAGGCGCGCGCCGTCGATGTTCACGGCCGTCGAGACGGCCAGGCGCCGCTCCGGATCCAGCAGCACCTCGAAGTGCGTGTACGGCAGGAGCCGCACCGGGCGCTCGACCCTCAGGCGCGGCGCACCCGCGGGGACGCCGAGGAAGTCCGCGTCGAAGCTCACTCCTCGACCTCCGCCGTCGGAGTCGCCGTGGCTGTCGCTGTCGGGGTCGCCGTGGGCGTCGCCGGGGGAGCCTCGGTCGCGGGGACTCCCGTGCCGGTCGGAGCCGGTGCCTGGGTGGCGGGAGCCGGGACCTGCGAGCCGTTGCTGATCAGCAGGGCGATGTCGGAGTAGCGCGCGACGGTCGTGCCCGCGGCCGGGTCGGTTCCCGCCACCACGCCGGCCGGGAGCGACGAGTCGATGGTCGCCCCCTCCTCGACGTCGAAGCCGAGGTCCTCCAGCGCCTCCGTGGCGTCGTCGACCGAGCGGCCGGAGACGGTCGGCACGGCGATCTGGCGGCCGTTCAGCAGGGCGCTGCTGGGCTCCTCGAAGTCGTCTCCGCCGTACTTCTGGTCGGCGCGGGTCATCACCGAGTTCCAGATGTAGTGGCGGATGTTGGAGGCGTACGGGCGGCTCTCGAGCTCCGAGTTCGGGAAGCGGACCTCGCGCATCGAGGTGTGGCCGTCGATGTTGCCCACCCAGACCACGGTCGCGACGCGAGAGCTCGCCCCGTCCATCCAGGTCGACTCCGCGTTGTCGGTGGTGCCCGTCTTGCCGATGTGCTCGATGCCGTCGTCCGGGTCGGACTGGGCGGCCGTGCCGCCGGTGACGACGCGCTGCAGGGCGTAGTTCGCGACCGCCGTCAGCTCGGGGCTGAGGGCCTGGTTGCAGGTGGAGGTCGGCGGCTGGACGGCGGCGCCGGTCGCGTCGGTGATCGAGTCGATGGCGATCGCGGAGCAGGCGGTGCCGTTGTTGGCGAAGCCTGCGAAGGCGGTGACCATCGAGAGGGGGGAGATGAGCGTGTCCGAGCCGAGGACGGCGGACGGCTTGTAGTCGACCTCGCCGCCGTCGGCGGCCTTCACTCCGAAGCCGACCGCGCGGTCGCGGATCGCGCAGAGGTCGAGCTGCTGCGCCATCGAGACGTAGACGGTGTTGATCGACTGCATCGTGCCGGTCAGCACGCTGTAGCTGCCGTTCTCGCTGTCGTCGTTGTTGACCTCGTAGGAGGTGTCGAGCTCGCCGCCCGGCGCGCAGCTGGCGGGGAAGCCCGAGAAGGTGCGCTCGCGGCCGTTGATCGTCTCGTTCAGGGTGCGTCCGCTCGCGAGCCACTGCGCGAGCGTGAACACCTTGTAGGTCGATCCGACCTGGAACCCGGCGGAGCCGCCGTAGGCCGTGTCGGTGTTGAAGTTGACGGCGGAGAAGTTCGCGCCGTTCACGGCGCCGGCCGCGTCGTAGTCCTTGTTCTGCACCATCGCCAGGATCCGGCCGGTGCCGACCTCCATCGAGACGGTCGCGCTGCCGATGTTGGTGTCGAGGGTGGGGACCTTGGGGACGGCGTTGTTCGTCGCGTTCGCCGCGGTGTCCTGCAGGTCGCGGTCGAGCGTCGTGTAGATCTTGTAGCCGCCGCGCTGGAAGTTCGCGAGGCGGGTGTCCGCGTCGTCGCCGAACGCCGGGTCGTTCTGGACGACGCGGGTGATGTAGTCGCAGAAGAAGGCCGCGTTGCCGGCGGTCTGGCAGCCCGTGGGCGTCTGCGTGATCGCGGGGACGACCTCCTCGGCGACGGCGGCGTCGTGGTCGGCCTGCGAGATCTTCCCCTCCTGCAGCATCTGGTCGAGGACGTAGTCGCGGCGGATCTTGTTGTCCGGGATGTTCTCGGGCTGGTCGATCCTGAGGCCGTTGGGGTTGTTGACCGTGGCGATCAGGCTCGCGGCCTGCGCCAGGCTCAGGTCGGCCGCGGTGGTCGAGAAGTAGTACTCGGCCGCCGCCTGGATGCCGTAGACCTGCCCGCCGAATCCCGCGATGTTGAGGTAGCCGAGGAGGATGTCGTCCTTGCTGTACTTCTTCTCGAGGTCGACGGCGAGCTTCATCTCCTTGAGCTTGCGGCTCGGAGTGGTCGCGGTCGCCTCCTCGTAGGCGGCCTCGGAGGCCGCCTCGTCGGTCGCGCTCAGCGACTCCGCCTTCTGCACGAGGACGTTCTTGACGTACTGCTGAGTGATGGAGGATCCGCCCTGGAGGTCCCCGCCGACGATGTTGCTGAGCACCGCGCGGATCGTGCCCTGCAGGTCGACGCCGCCGTGGTCGTAGAAGCGCGGGTCCTCGGTCGAGACCGCCGCGTCCTTCACGGACTGGCTGACCTGGTCGAAGGCCACCTCCTCGCGGTTCTGCGCGTAGAAGGAGGCGAGCAGCTCGTCCGAGCCGTCGGTGCGCTTCGCGTAGATCTCGGTCTTCTGGGCCAGCTGGCCGAGCTCGAGGTACTCGGGCACCGTCTCGAACAGCCCGATCGGGTTGTTCTCGGCGAGACCGGTGACGGCGAGGGCGGGAGTGACCCCGACCGTGATCAGCAGGCCCCCGGCGAGGCTGGCTCCGACGATCCCGAGGACCCGGGCGAGCACGCCGCCGCGGGCGGTTCCTTGCGCAGACATGGCTACGAGAGTAGGCGACGAGTCTGGATCCGTCGTGCGGCCGCGCTCGGGGGCCCGGATGCCCGCCCTCCCGGCCCCGGGAGCGGCGGCCGCCGGTACGGTGAGCGGGTGACCAGAGCCCGAGCATGACCGCCTCCGCCGACTCCGCCGAGACGCGCCGCCGCGCGGTGCTCGTGGTGGCCGTCCTCGCCTCCTTCGTCGCCTTCCTCGACGGCACCGTCGTCAACGTCGCCCTGCCCGCGATCACCCGGGAGCTCGGCGGTGGGCTCGCGGTGCAGCAGTGGGTGGTCGACGGGTACCTGATCACGCTCGGCGCGCTGATCCTCGTGGCCGGCTCGCTCGCCGACCGCATCGGCCGGGCCCGCAGCATGACCATCGGCCTGATCGGCTTCGGTGTCACCTCGCTGCTGTGCGCGCTGGCCCCCACCGCCGAGGTCCTCATCGTGGCGCGGATGCTCCAGGGCGCCGCCGGCGCGATCCTCGTGCCCAGCTCGCTCGCCCTCATCATCGCGACCGTCCACGGCGCCGCGCAGGCCCGGACCATCGGCGCGTGGACGGCCTGGACCGGCACGGCGACGATCGCCGGCCCCGTGCTCGGCGGCCTGCTGGTGGACGCGGGCTCGTGGCGGTACGTCTTCGCGCTCAACCTGCTGCCGATCGCGGTGACGCTGGTCCTGCTGCGCAGGCTCGGCGCGGTCGACCCGGGGACCCGGGTGCCGATCGACGGCGTCGGCGCGGTGCTCGGGGTGATCGGCCTGGGAGGGCCGGTGTTCGCGCTGATCGAGCAGGAGCGGCTCGGGGTCCAGCATCCGCTCGTGCTGACCGCCCTGATCGGGGGAGTCGCCGCCCTCGTCGCGTTCGTCGTGTGGGAGCGGCGCGCGGCGCATCCGATGCTGCCGCTGTCGCTCTTCGCGTCGCGGAACTTCACCGTCGGCAACGTCTCGACGGCGTTCGTCTACGGCGCGCTCTCCTTCGGCTTCTTCGCGCTGGGCCTGTTCCTGCAGCAGACCCTGGGCTTCTCGGCGACCCTGGCCGGGCTCGCGACGCTCCCGCCGACGATCCTGCTGCTCCTGCTCTCGCAGGTCTCCGGGTCGCTGTCGGCGCGGTTCGGCCCGCGGCTCTTCATGGGCGTCGGACCGCTGATCGCCGCGGCCGGGTTCCTCCTGCTCTCCTTCGTCGACGAGGGCGCCGACTACGCCACGCAGCTGCTCCCGGGGATCCTCCTCTTCGGCTTCGGCCTCGCGGTGACGGTCGCCCCGCTGACCTCGACGATCCTCGGCGCGGTCGAGGACGGGCACAGCGGAGTCGGCTCCGCCGTGAACAACGCGGTCTCGCGCATCGCCGGGCTGGTCGCCATCGCCGCGACCTCGCTCGTGGTCGGAGACTCGCTCGACGTCGAGGGCTTCTCCCGTGCCGCCGTCGCGACCGCTGCCCTCCTGGTCGCCGGCGGCGTCGTCTCCCTCCTCGGCATCCGCAACCCGGCTCCCGCCGACCGCTGACGACCGCTCTGGGGAGCGGCACCGACCCCCGTCCGGGGTGCGGCGCTCCGTGTTCACGCGGTGTCCGCCGATCCTTCGACGGAACGTGGATGAAATAGTTGTCGCTACATGGAATACTGATCGACGTCGATGCGCTTGCATACATCGGACGGGGACGCTCTCCCCGCGACGACCGTCACACTCGAGGAGAAACCATGACCGACACCGTCACCATCCCCGGCTACAAGGCCGGCACCTGGGTCATCGACCCCACCCACAGCGAGGTCGCGTTCAGCGTCCGCCACCTGATGATCAGCAAGGTCAAGGGCAAGTTCGAGCGCTTCACCGCCACGTTCACCACCGGCGAGAACCCGCTCGACTCCAAGGTCGAGGCCACCGCCGAGGTCGCCTCCGTCAACACCAACGAGCCCAACCGCGACGGCCACCTCCGCACCGGCGACTTCTTCGAGGCCGAGCAGTACCCGGAGATCCACTTCGTCTCGACCGCCGTCCGCCCGAACGGCGACGACTTCCTCGTCGACGGCGAGCTCACCATCAAGGGCAGCACCAAGCCCGTCACCTTCGAGGTGGAGTTCGGCGGCTTCGGCACCGACCCCTACGGCAACTACAAGGCCGGCCTCACCGCCAAGGCCACCATCGACCGCACCGACTTCGGTCTGACCTACAACGCGGCCCTCGAGACCGGTGGCGTGCTCATCGGCGAGAAGGTCACCATCACCCTCGACCTGCAGGCCGCCCACCAGGCGTAGTCCGAGCCGATCGACCGGAGCCGTCCCTCCCCCCGGGGAGCGGACGGCTCCGTCGTTCCCGGAGCCGGTCCGGGATCAGAGGATGCCGAGCTCCGTCAGCTGCTCGGAGATGCCCGCGCCGTCGGGCGCGAAGACCCAGGTCGTGCCGCTGGTCAGGGAGCGGTCCTCGGCCTTGGAGCGGCCTCCCGCGAGCACCGCCTCGCCGGTGGAGAGCTGGCGGATCGCGATCGCCGCGACCTTGTCGGGGTGCTCGTCCGCGAAGTCGGAGTAGATCTCCTCGTCGTGCTGCCCGTCGTCGCCGACCAGCAGCCAGCGCACGTCCGGGAACTCGGCCGCGAGTCGGCGGAGGTTCATCTCCTTGTGCTGCTTGCCGCTGCGGAACCAGCGGTCGTGCGTCGGGCCCCAGTCGGTCAGGAGGAGCGCTCCGGCCGGGTACAGGTGCCGCGACAGGAAGCGGGTGAGCGCCGGGGCGACGTTCCACGCGCCGGTGGAGAGGTAGATGACCGGGGAGCCCTCGTACTGCCGGGCGAAGCGGTCGAGGAAGACCGCCATGCCGGGCGTGGGCATCCGGGCGTGCTCGTCGAGCACGAAGGTGTTCCAGGCGGCGACGAAGGGGCGGGGGAGCGCGGTGACCATCACCGTGTCGTCCACGTCCGACACGACGCCCAGCCGCGACTCCGGACGCACGATGAAGACGGGCGCCTCGACGGGCTTCGAGCCCGCGGTCGAGAAGGTGATGGTGTGCCAGCCGGGCTCGAGCGTGATCGGGAGGTCCGCGTCGACGACTCCGCCGCGGTCGGCCGTCACCCGGTGGGTCTGCCCGTCGGCCTCGACGGTCACGACGGCCCCGCTCACGAAGACGCTGGTGAAGCTCCGCCAGCCGCGCACGCCCTCGACGGGGCGGACCTCCTCGACCCCGGGAGGGGTCGGCCGCGTGTAGAGGACGCGGGCCAGGACGCGTAGCTGCGTCGTCGAGCCGTAGCCGGTGTAGGGGATGACCCTCGGGACGTAGCCCTTGCGCTTCACGCGCCTCATCCGGAAGGAGTGGAGTCGGTCCTCGAGGCGGGCGGCGCGGTGCATGACCTCCGCCTTGCCTGCGCTCAGGGGCTTGCTCTCGGGCGTCAGCGGCATCCGCCCAGTCTGTCAGACCGGATGCCGGACCGCGGATCGCGCTCTCACGCGATCGTCAGGCTCCGGTGGGCTCGATCAGCTCGGGGCCGTTCGCCGAGACGGAGCCCACGGCTGCACCGACGCCGTGCACCTCGAGCTCCTCGGCCAGCTCGGCCGCACCCTCGGCGGCCGCGCGCAGCAGCTCGCCGTCCCCGGGGGGCGCCGGGTCCAGCCAGTCCTCGATCAGCTCCGGCTGCAGCAGCACGGGCATCCGCTCGTGCACCTCGGCGAGCGGCCCGGCGGAGGGGCGGGTGAGGACCGTCGCCGAGAGCAGCCACGGAGAGCCCGGCTGGGCCGAGCGCCACCACTCGTAGAGACCGGCGAACAGGAGGAGCGAGCCCTCGCCCGGCGAGACGTAGACGGGTGCCTTCGCCCCGTCCGCGCCGACCCGCCACTCGTACCAGCCCGAGGCGGGCACGATCGCGCGCCGGGAGGCGTAGGACTCGCGGAACGACGGCTTCTCGGCGACGGACTCGATCCGCGCGTTGAACAGCGGCGGCCCCGCGGACGGGTCGGCGGCGGAGCGGGGCACCAGGCCCCAGCGGGCTCCGGCGAGCCGGCGCCGCGGCGGGCTGCCCTCCTCGACCCCCTTCATCGACTCCGCGACGACGGCGATCCGCTGGGTCGGCGCGATGTTCCAGGACGGCTCCGGAAGGTCGGCGCCCGGCTCGTCGATGTCGAAGAGCGCCACCAGGTCGGCGGTGGTCTGCGAGAGGACGAAGCGTCCGCACATGGTTTCTCCCGGGTGTATCGGACCCGCGGAGCCGTCGCCCTTCCGGGGGCGCGAAACACGAGGGACTTTCGATGAGACGACCCCGACCGGCGGCCGCCGTGCGTACGATTGTAGGAACCACGACCGAAGGAGCCCGCCGTGCCTCTTGGAAACCTCGTCGATCGACCGTTCGGTGAATCGTCCCAGGTCCGCAACGAGCCGGTGCAGGTGCGCAGCGCCGCCCGTCTCGCCTCGCTGCTCGACGCGGCGGCCGCCGTCGTCGACGAGGTCGGCTTCGACCGCCTGACCACGGCGATGGTCGCCGAGCGCGCGGGAGCCGCGATCGGCACGGTCTACCGCTACTTCCCGGACCGCATCGCCGTCCTCCAGGCGCTGCGCGAGCGGGCCCTCGAGCGCTTCCGCCGCCGCGTCATCACCGAGATCCGCGACACCCACCCGGGCAACTGGTGGGGCGCGGTCGACTGCGCGATCGACGCCTTCTGCGAGATGCACCGCAACGAGCCGGGCTTCCGCTCCATCCGCTTCGTCGACACGATCCACGCCCCCGAGGTCGCGGGCGAGGCGTTCGAGGCCGGCTTCTTCGCCCGCCGCTTCGCCGAGATCCTCGCGTCCGAGTACGGCCTCCCGGGCGGCGCGCAGCTGTCCTTCCGCCTCGAGGTGACCATCGAGGTCGCGGACGCGCTGCTCACGCGGGCGTTCCTCATCGACCCCAACGGCGACCAGCGCTTCATCGACGAGAGCCGCTCGCTGCTGCGCCACTACATGACCTCGCACTACGGAGCCGTCGAGGAGTCCTGACCGGCTAGGACTGTCAAGGCCCTAGTCGCTCCCGGAACATCCCGCAACACTTCGCGGTCCGGGTTGGCAGGCGGCTGCTATTGGTGTTTTCCTTGCCGCCTGGCCCCGTTCGGGGCCGCGGGCCGTGCAACGGCCGGACGCGCGGAGCGAGAGCGGGCACAGTCGTGGACCAGGGACAGATCGGCGCGCACATCGCCGGACGGCGGGCGGCCTCGTGATCGAGTTCCGCAACGTCAGCAAGCAGTACCCGGACGGCACGCGGGCGGTCGACGACTTCTCGCTCGTGCTGCCCTCCCGGCAGACGACCGTCTTCGTCGGCTCCTCGGGCTGCGGGAAGACCACGATCCTCCGCATGATCAACCGGATGATCGAGCCGACCTCCGGCACCATCGAGATCGACGGCGAGGACATCTCGTCCCTGCCCGCCGTCGCGCTCCGCCGCCGCATCGGCTACGTGATGCAGAACTCCGGCCTCCTGCCGCACCGCAAGGTCATCGACAACATCGCGACCGTGCCGAGGCTGAACGGGGTCGCCAAGAAGCAGGCGCACGCCCGCGCGCTCGAGCTGATGGACACGGTCGGACTGGACCGTGCGCTCGCCGCCCGGTACCCCAGCCAGCTCTCCGGCGGCCAGCAGCAGCGCGTCGGGGTGGCGCGGGGCCTGGCGGTCGACCCGAACATCCTGCTGATGGACGAGCCGTTCGGCGCGGTCGACCCTCTCGTGCGCGCCGACCTGCAGCGCGAGACCCTGCGGCTCCAGGACGAGCTCGACAAGACCGTGGTCTTCGTCACCCACGACATCGACGAGGCGTTCCTCCTCGGCGACCAGGTCGTCATCCTCGAGAAGGGCGGCCGGATCGCGCAGAAGGGCTCGCCCGCCGAGATCCTGGCGAACCCCGCGAGCGAGTTCGTCGCCGGCTTCGTCGGTGCCGACCGCGGCAAGCGCTCGCTCCGGATCGAGGAGCGCGACGGCGCCCGCATCGTGGTCGACGGCGACGGGCGCCCGACCGGAGTGCTGCGCGCGCAGGACGGCCCCGCCGCGTGAACTGGGTCGTCAACAACACGGACGCGATCGTCGCGAACCTGCTGGCGCACCTGGCCCTGTCGGTCCCGCCGATCCTGCTCAGCTTCCTCGTCTCGCTGCCGTTCGGCTGGTTCGCGAACCGCTACCGCTGGAGCCGCGGCACCCTGCTGACAGGGCTCGGCGTGCTCTACGCCATCCCCTCGCTGGCCATGTTCATCCTGCTGCCGGTGCTGCTGGGCATCCCGCTCCGCTCGACCGCCAACGTGATCACGGGCCTCACCCTCTACGGCGTCGCGCTGATGGTCCGCACCACCTCGGACGCACTGGGCGCGGTGTCGGACGACGTCCGCCAGTCGGCGACCGCGATGGGCTACTCCGGCTGGGCGCGCTTCTGGCGGGTCGAGTTCCCGCTGGCCGGTCCGGTCCTGCTCTCGGGCCTGCGCGTGGTCACGGTCAGCACGGTCAGCCTGGTGACGGTCGGCGCGGTGCTCGGGATCCAGAGCCTCGGCCTGCTCTTCACCGACGGCTTCCAGCGCGGCATCACCGGTGAGATCGTCACGGGCATCGTCCTCACGATCGTCCTCGCGCTGGTACTCGACGGACTGCTGGTGCTGATCGGCCGTCTCCTCATGCCCTGGACGGCTCTGGACCGCACGCGCCGCTCGCGCAGACCGGTCGCGGTCGAGAGGGCGGTGACGTCGTGAACCTCATCGCCGAGGCCTTCGCCTGGATCGCCGACCCCGCGCACTGGACCGGGGTCTACGCGATCCCGACCCGTGTCGCCCAGCACGTCGGCATCAGCCTGCTGGTGCTCGTGATCGCGGCCGCGATCGCGATCCCGATCGGCTACCTGATCGGGCACACCGGGCGCGGCAAGGGCATCGCCGTGCCGGTCGCAGGCGGCCTGCGCGCCCTGCCGACACTGGGCGTGCTCGTCCTCGCGGCGATGAGCCTGGGGCTCGGCCTCGGCGCTCCGGTGATCGCCCTCGTCGTGCTCGCGATCCCGTCGGTGCTCGCCGGCGCGTACTCCGGGCTCGAGGCGGTCGACCGCCGCACGGTCGACGCGGCGCGCTCGATGGGCATGACCGAGTGGCAGATCCTGACGAAGGTCGAGATCCCGCTGGGGCTGCCGCTGCTGATCGGCGGGCTCCGCTCGGCGGCGCTGCAGATCATCGCGACCGCCACGCTCGCCGACTACATCGGCGCCGGCGGCCTCGGGCAGTACATCTTCCGCGGAGTGAAGTCGGGGGACTACCCGCAGATGCTCGCCGGCTCGATCCTGGTGATCGTGCTGACGCTCCTCAGCGAGGTCCTGTTCGCCCTCCTCCAGCGGCTCGCCGTGCCGCGCGGAGTCGTGCTCGGCCTGGCCGGCACCGCCGGCCGCACAGGTTCCCGCGCTTCGTCGCCCCGACGACGCGCGGTGATGGGAATCCCCATCGAAGAAGGGAAATAGCAATGTTCACAGCACATTTCACGAAGGGCCGTGTCGCGCTCAGCGCACTCGCGGTCGGTGCCGTCGTGGCACTGGCAGGGTGTTCCTCGAGCGATCCGCTCGATGAGGGATCGGGTGCGACTGCGGGCAGCGAGACCATCGTGGTCGGCTCGCAGGACTACTACTCGAACGAGATCCTCGCCGAGATCTACGCGCAGGCGCTGGAGAACGACGGCTTCACCGTCGACCGCCAGCTGCGCATCGGCCAGCGCGAGATCTACCTGCCCGAGATCGAGAGCGGATCCATCGACGTCTTCCCGGAGTACGACGGCAGCCTCCTGCAGGCGCTCGAGCCCGACGCGACGGCCACCACCGCCGACGACGTGTACTCCGCGCTCGGCGACGCGCTGCCCGACGGCCTCCGCGCCCTCGACGCCGCTGAGGCCAGCGACCAGAACTCGTACACCGTCACCCAGGCCTTCGCCGACAAGTGGGACCTGACCGACATCGCGTCGCTCAAGAACGTCACCGACCCGATCGTGGTCGGCGGCAACTCCGAGCTGCAGACGCGCCCCTACGGGCCCGACACCCTGCAGTCGAAGTACGGCATCACGACCACCTTCCAGGCGATCGAGGACAGCGGCGGATCGACCACCGTCGACGCGCTCACCAGCGACCAGATCCAGCTGGCGAACGTCTACACGGCCGACCCGAACATCCAGAAGAACGACCTCGTCGCTCTCGAGGACCCGGACGGACTGTTCGTGGCCGACAACGTCGTGCCGATCGTCTCGAGCAAGATCACGGACGACGCGGCCGAGGTGCTGAACGCGGTCAGCGCGAAGCTCACGGCGGACGACCTCGTCGCCCTCAACTCCGAGAGCGTCAACGAGCAGAAGTCCGCGTCCGCGATCGCGGGCGAGTGGCTGAAGTCGGCGGGTCTCGTCGACTGATCCTCCCCGGATCCACGCCCGGAGGCGCGTCACTCGTCGAGGTGACGCGCCTCCGCTCTGTTCAGGAGCTTCTTCCCGAGGAGCACGAGCAGGGCGAAGACGACGATGACGCCCACGAAGACGTAGCCGGCGCCGTGCAGGCTCTCCGAGAGTTCCCGGTAGCTGCCCGCCGCGGCCGCGCCGACGCCGACGTAGGCGGACGACCAGAGCACGCACGCCGGGATCGTCCAGGCCATGAAGGTCCGATAGCGCATCCCGCTCATCCCCACCGTCAGCGGGATCAGCGAGTGCAGCACCGGCAGGAAGCGCGAGAGGAACACGGCGAACCCGCCGCGCCGCGCGAGGTAGCGCTCGGCCTTCAGCCAGTTCTTCTCGCCGAGCCGGCGTCCCAGGCGCGACGCGCGGATCCGCGGCCCGAACCAGCGGCCGAGGTAGAAGCCGACGGACTCGCCGCAGAGGGCGCCGATGACGACCGTGACGGCCAGCGCCGCGAACTGCAGCGGGCTGGTCACGCCGGTCGCGCTGACGATCACGATCGTGTCGCCGGGGACGACGAGGCCCGCCAGGATCGTGGTCTCGAAGAAGATCGCGAGTCCGGCGAGGAGCGTCCGCCAGACCGGGGGGACGCTGACGACGAAGTCCAGGATCCCGGTGAGGGTGTCGTTCACCGGGCGCCCCCGCCCGCCGCGGACTCGATCAAGGGCTGGGGCCGACGGCGGCTCCGGATGCTCGGCATGGCTCGATCGTAGGGGCGCACGGCTGGGCGGCGGCAGGGCTGCGCCCGGGAGGCCGGTGGACGCCGAGCGGTCAGGGGACGGCGACGAGCGCGGAGGCCGCCGGGCCGGTGCCGTTCGCCGTGACCGCCTGCACCGAGAGGGTGTAGCTGCGGCCCGGGACCAGCTTCGTGAAGGTCTGCGAGCGCTTGGTCGCGGCGACCACGGCGCTCCAGGCTCCGGCTCCGCCTGTGTCGGACCCGTCGCGCGACACCCGGTAGCCGGTGACCGCCGAGCCGCCGGTCCCCGCGGGGGGCGACCACGCGAGCGTCGCCGTGCCGTCCGAGCCCGCCGTGGCGGTGACCGCGGTCGGCGCGCCGGGGAGCCCGGCGGCGACGAGGGTCGCCGTCAGCGTGGTGCTGCTCCCGGGAGTGACGACGCTGTGCGAGGCGGCGCCGCCGTCCGACCAGGACGAGAACCGGTAGGCCGTGCCCGACGCGTCGGTCTGGTCCGGGACCTCCAGCTGGAGAGCCGAGCCCGCCCACGAGACGACGGTCGTGCCTCCGGCGACCTCGGTGCCGTTGACGACGACCGTCCGGCCGGCGGGAGCGGTGGCCAGGGTGACGGAGACCTTCTGCGGGGAGAACGTCCGCGTCGCCGTCGTCGACACTCCGCTCGAGTCCGTCGCCGTGACGCTGATCAGGAGGTCGCTGTCCGCGGCGGCGGCGAGGTCCTCCGGGCCGGGGGCGACGAAGGAGAGGTCGTTCCCCGTCAGCGGCCCGAGGAAGGGATGCGTGTGCTGAGCGTGGCGGCGCTGGACGGTCCAGGTGAGCGCCGAGGCGGGCAGGACGCCGTCCTCGGCGTCGGTCGCCGTGGCGCGGAGGCCGTAGCTCCGGCCCGTCACGAACACCCCTCCGTCGGCGGGTGCGGTGATGCTCACCGTCGGGGCACTGTCGCCTGAGGTGATCCTCGTCGTCGCGGGGGCGGAGACGGCTCCCTTCGGATCGCGGACGCGGAGGGACGCGGTCCAGCTGCCGGCGGCGTAGCTGTGGGTGAAGGTCGGGCCGGTCGTGATGCGGTCGGGCGTGCCGTCGCCGAACGACCACAGGTAGGTCAGGGCACCGCCCTCCGGGTCGCTGCTGCCCGAGCCGTTCAGCCGCGCGGCGAGAGGAGCCGCGCCGGAGGAGGGGGCGGCGGTGAGGGCCGCGGTCGGAGCGCGGTTCGCCGCGGCGGTGTAGGCGAGGCGCCGGACCTCGCCGCCGTTCGCGTAGCTGGTGTAGAAGAGGTCCTGGGTCCCGCGCGAGGGACCGAAGGCCATGGCGACGGCGCTGCTGCCGCCGAGGCCGGTCACGAGGTCGCCGGCCGCGCCGGTGCGCCCGAGGGTCCGGATCTTCCCGCACACGTAGTCGCCGAAGAGGTACGCGCCGTCGTAGGCGGCCGGCCAGACGCCGCGGGGGACGTAGGCGCCGCCCGTGATCGAGGCGCAGCCGCTGCTGTGCGCGTAGTCGTGGACCGGGTCGGTGAGCCCGGCGGGCGCCGCGGCTCCGCAGTTCGAGGCCGAGCCGGTCTTCGCGCAGTGGCCCTCACGGGTGTTCCAGCCGTAGTCGGCGCCGGCGACGCCCTGGTCGATCTCCTCCCAGGCGTCCTGGCCCACGTCGTTGATGCGGAAGACGGTGCCGGTCGCGTTCGGGTCGAAGGCCATCCGGAACGGATTGCGCAGGCCGCTCGCGAAGGTCTCGCGGCAGCGCAGGCCCTCGGCGGCCGGGGCGAGCCGGCAGGAGGCGGTCCCGGTGCCCAGGTAGGGGTTGCCGGCCGGGACGCCGCCGGTGAGGGTGATCCGGAGGATCTTGCCGTTCAGGATGTTCGGGTCGCGGGCGGCGTCGTTCCGGCCGCCGCAGCCGCTGCCGCCCGGCGAGCCGACTCCGCCGCGGTAGTCGCAGCCGCCGTCGCCGACGCTGACGTAGAGCAGGCCGTCCTTGCCGATGGCGAGGTCGCCGCCGTTGTGGTTGCTCGCGGGGGAGTAGATGCCGTCGAGGAGGACGCGCTCGGAGGCCGGGTCGATGCGGTCGTCGGTGCCGAGCTGGAACGAGGAGACGCGGTTGCGCGGGGCTCCCGCCGGGTTCACCGTGCCGCCGGCGTTGGTCGGGCAGGAGGAGTCGGAGCCCTTCGCGGTGTAGTAGACGACGACGGTGCGCGAGCCCGGTGCCGGGTCGACCGCGAGGCCGAGCACGCCGCGCTCGCCGTTGGCGCAGACCTTCGAGCGCAGGTCGAGGGCCGGGGTGGCGATAAGGCTGCCTCCGCGGATCACCCGGATCGCTCCGGTCTGCGAGGAGACGAGGGTGCGCCCGTCGGTCGTGAAGGCGAGGGCGGTCGGCGCGGGGACGGCCGCCACCCGGGAGTCGGTGAAGCCGGCGGGCACGACGGGAGCGGCGGACGCCGGACCCGCGGGCCCGGCGACGAGCGCGGCGGCCGTGATCGCCAGGACGGTGAGCAGGGCGAGACCGCGGGGGCGGATCCTCGAGCGGGGCATCGGTGACTCCGAGACGGTCGGCGCTGCTGAGCGAGCGGCGGTCTGCGGCGGTGCAGAGGGCGCTGTCGGCGATGACGCGGGGCCAGGATAGGCGCGCGCGGCGGAGGGGCCGTGTCCCCCTTCAGGGTCAACACTGGGGGCTCCGGGCGCGGTGTCCCCGGGCCGCTCACGTCGAGCGGGGCTGCAGTGCGTCGGCCCGCCGGTTCACTCCAGAGCGGGCAGGACCACCGCGCGGACCGCCTCCGAGAACCGGGCGTAGCCGGCCTCGTCGAAGTGCAGGCCGTCGTCGACGAAGAGGGAGGGGTCGACAGAGCCGTCGGAGGTGACGAGCGCGTCGGCGGTGGGGACGAAGGTGACGCGGTCGTCCGTCTCGGCGTAGGCGCTGACCGCGGTGTTGGCGGCGCGGACCTCGGCGCCGACGGAGGCGCGGGCGGGCGTCTCCGCGATCTCGACGTAGAACAGCTCGGCGTCGGGGGCGACCTCCTCCACGCGCTGGAGGTACTCGACGACGGCGCCGGCGGTCTGGGCGCCGGTGCGCGAGCCCTCCTCGCCGCTGATGTCGTTCGCTCCCACGTACACGATCACGGCGCGGGGATCGAAGGGGACGACCATGCGGTCCAGCCACGCGAGGTGATCGGCGACGGTCGTGCCGCCGATCCCGATGTTGTAGGTCTCGAGCGGACGCAGGTCCTCCTTGGAGGTCGTCCAGCGGCCGATCGTGGAGCTGCCCGTGAGGACGATGCTGTGCTGCGGGAACCCGGCGGCGAAGCGCTTCTCGAGACCGGCGACGCGCTCGGCCATGTCGACGGAGGAGGTCGGGCCGGGGTCGGGGGAGCTCGCGGCCGGAGCGCCCGCGCCTCCGCTCCGCGAGGCGAGCGAGAGGGCGATGCCCGCGCCGGCGAGGACCAGCGCGAGCACCAGCAGCGCGACCAGGAGGCGGAGGCGGATGCGGCGGGGGCCGGGGGCGGAGCCGGAGGGCGTCGCTCGAGTCATGGCTCGATCCTCGGGCATCGGCGGGGGCGCGTCGTCCACGAGGAGGCCGTCCGAGGACCCGCGCACCCGGTGGCCGTCTCTCCGTCACCGGATCGCCGTGATCGAATACGCGCAGAACATCACAGAGGATGCACAGCCGTGCGACACTTGCACATCGCCATCGCCATCGTCGCCGCCGGCCGACTTCCGATAGACGATCACGACGAGGACTCATGGCACGCGCACGCATCACCTGGGTGGACACGGCGAAAGGCATCGCGATCATCCTGGTCGCCCTGGCCCACTCCGTGCAGTGGACCACGACGGCCGGGATCGCCCCCGACTCGTGGAACGAGATCAATCTCCTCCTCATCACCTTCCGGATGCCGCTGTTCTTCCTCGCCTCGGGGCTGTTCGCCGGCTCCGTGCTCACCCGGTCGTGGCCGGAGCTCTGGCGTTCGCGGCTGAGCCTGCTGGTCTGGGCCTTCCTGCTCTGGTCCGTGGTGCGGTTCCTCTTCTTCCTGGTGGTGCCCAACCCGGGCGGCACCGACGAGTCCGACCCGCTCGCGCTGCTCCTCCAGCCGGTGATGCCGCACAACGGGCTCTGGTTCCTCTACGCGCTCACGATCTTCTTCGTGGCCGCCAAGCTCGCGCAGGGCCGGATCGACTGGCGGGTGCAGATCGGCATCGCGACCGCGATCGCCGTGGTCTGGTACGCCGTCCGCTCCAGCACCTCCGAGGGCACCGGGAACATCGCCTGGGACGGCATGGCCCGCTACCTGATGTTCTTCCTGCTCGGCCTCTACCTGCGGAACGCGGTGATCGCGTTCGTGGAGCGCCGCGGGATCCTCAGCGGAGTCGGCTTCGGCGTGCTGTTCCTCGTGCTCGCCGGCGTGATCCTCGCCGTCCGCGCCCGCTTCCCGCTGCTGACGATCGGGCTGGTCCTGGTGAGCGTGCTGGCGGTCCTCGCCGGGCTCGTGGTCGCCCGCTTCCTCTCGAACCGGCGCGGCGCGGGCTGGATCACCTTCATCGGCCGCAACACGCTCCCGGTGTACGTGGTGCACGTCCTCTTCGTCTCGCTCGCCACGAGCGCCCTGCTGTTCTTCGACGGAGAGCGCTGGCTCGACGTCATCGGGCCGGTCGTGCCGCTCCTGGTCTGCGGGATAGGCGTCGCGGCAGCACTGGGCTACTGGCGCCTCACCCGCGACCTGCCCGTGCTGAAGTACGGCTTCCAGGCGCCCGCCTGGTTCTCCGGCTCCCGCTCGCGCGTCGACGCCGGCTGACCGCGGGGCGCCCGCCGACGGCGCCTCGGCATCGGCCCCGGGAGTCTCTTGAACGGTTTCCCAGAGCCGATCTCGCGGATGTGCGCCTGGGAATCCGCTGAAGGCCCGTGAGAGGAAGTCTCAGCGCTCCGTCGCCCGCCTGATCGCTCGGCGTCGAGAGGCCGGCGGCGGCTGGTCCGACGGAGGCGAGCCCCGCTCGGCAGTCGCCGCGCGGTGGACTCCCTCGACGTCGAGAGGGACTGTCTCGACGTCGAGCGACCGGTCGGCGGGAGCGCTCGGAGGGGCGTCCGGGGCCACCCCGGAAAGGGTGCCGCCAGGAGCTCGCGGAAGGCCGCACATCCGCCCCAGTACTGGGATCGGAGGCCGTCGGACCCCTTCCGCCGACCTACTCTCGGAGCTGTGAACGAACTCCTGGACCCGCTCCTGCTGTCGAGATGGCAGTTCGGTCTGACGACGATCTACCACTTCCTGTTCGTGCCGCTCACGATCGGCATGGCGCTCACCGTCGCGATCTTCCAGACCTGCTGGGTGCGCACCGGGAAGGTGCACTACCTGCAGCTGACGAAGTTCTTCGGGAAGCTCTTCCTGATCAACTTCGCGATGGGCGTCGTGACCGGGATCGTCCAGGAGTTCCAGTTCGGGATGAACTGGAGCGACTACTCCCGCTTCGTCGGCGACGTCTTCGGGGCCCCGCTGGCGTTCGAGGGCCTGCTCGCCTTCTTCCTCGAGGCGACCTTCATCGGCCTCTGGATCTTCGGCTGGGACAAGCTGCCCGAGAAGCTGCACCTGGCCACCATCTGGCTGACCACGCTCGGCACCACGCTCTCGGCCTACTTCATCATCGCCGCGAACGCGTTCATGCAGAACCCGGTCGGCTTCCGCATCAACGAGACCAAGGGCCGCGCGGAGCTCACCGACATCTGGGCGCTCCTCACCAACAAGGTCGCTCTCGCCGCGTTCCCGCACACGATCTTCGCCTGCTTCATGGTCTCGGCTGCCGTCATCATCAGCGTCGCGGCCTACCACCTCTCGCGGAACCAGCACCTCGAGACCATGCGCCCCGCGCTGAGGTTCGGCGCCTGGATGATGCTCGTCAGCGGCGGCCTGACCCTGTTCACCGGCGACTCGCTCGGCCTCGCGATGGTCGACACGCAGCCGATGAAGATGGCGGCCGCGGAGGCGCTCTACAGGACCTCCACGGGCGTCGACGCCTCCTTCTCCGTCTTCACCTGGGGCACGCCGGACGGCTCGAGCGAGCTGTTCTCGATCCGCATCCCCTACCTGCTCTCCTTCCTCTCGACGCACACCTTCACCGGCACGGTCGAGGGCATTAACGACCTCCAGGCGCAGTACACCCAGGTCTACGGACCCGGCGACTACACGCCGATCATCTGGGTCACCTACTGGTCGTTCCGCTGGATGATGGCGCTCGGCGTCCTGGCCATCGGCGTGGCCGCGGCCGGCCTCTGGTTCACCCGGAAGGGCCGCGAGCCGAAGCAGTGGATGTGGAAGGTCGCGATCTGGGCCGCCCCGCTGCCGCTGATGGCGATGATCGTGGGCTGGGTCTTCACCGAGATGGGCCGCCAGCCGTGGCTCGTGTTCGGACTGCTGAAGACCGCCGACGGAGTCTCGCCCGGAGTGAGCGGCCTCGAGGTCCTGATCTCGCTGCTCGCCTTCACCGCGATCTACGGCACGCTCGCCGTGGTCGAGTTCCGCCTGATCAAGCGGGCCGCGCAGGCCGGCCCCGACGACGCTCCCGAGGTCGACGAGGAGAGCGGTCGCCCGCAGCTCGTCGGCACCGTCTACTAGGAGGCACCCCTCATGGATCTCGCCGTTCTCTGGTTCTGGATCGTCGCGTTCTTCTTCATCGGCTACTTCGTCCTCGACGGGTTCGACTTCGGCGTCGGCATGTCGCTCCCGTTCCTCGGGCGCGACGACACCGACCGCCGCGTGCTGATCAACACGATCGGCCCGGTGTGGGACCTCAACGAGACGTGGGTGATCGTCGCCGGCGCCGCCCTGTTCGCCGCGTTCCCGGAGTGGTACGCCACGCTCTTCAGCGGGTTCTACCTGCCGCTTCTGCTCATCCTGCTCGCGCTGATCGCCCGCGGCGTCTCGTTCGAGTACCGGCACCAGCGTCCGGAGGCGCAGTGGAAGCGGCGCTTCGACACGATGATCGTCGTCGGCTCCGCGGTGCCCGCCTTCCTCTGGGGCGTGGCCTTCGCGAACATCGTGCAGGGCGTCCCGATGGACGCCGACCACAACTTCACCGGCACCGTCCTGGACCTGCTGAACCCCTACGCGCTCCTGGGCGGAGCGACGACCCTCCTGCTCTTCTTCACGCACGGAGTCGTCTTCGTCGCCCTGAAGACGGAGGGGGAGATCCGCGAGCGTGCGCGCCGCCTGGCGACCCGCGCGGGGCTGCTCACCGTGGTCGTCGCCGCGGTCTTCCTGGCCTGGACCAACCTCGGCCAGGGGAGCACCGCCTCCTGGGCGCTCTCGGCGGGCGCGGCCGCGACCCTCGTCGGCGGCTGGCTCGCGATCACGCGAGGCCGGGAGGGACGCGCCTTCGCGCTGCTGGCCGGCACCATCGCGCTCGCCGTGCTCGCCCTCTTCGCGACGCTGTTCCCCGCGGTGATGCCGGCCTCGAACGTCCCCGCCTACGGGCTGACGATCGAGAACGCCTCCAGCACGCCCTATACGCTGGCGGTCATGAGTTGGACCGCCCTGGTGTTCGTGCCGCTCATCGTCGGCTACCAGGCCTGGACCTACTGGATCTTCCGCAAGCGCATCAGCCGCGCGCACATCCCGGTCGACGCCCACTGACGTGAAGCCCCTCGATCCGCGCCTGCTCCGCTACGCCCGGGCGGCCCGCGTGTTCCTCCTGCTCGGCGGGGTGCTCGCGCTGGCGAGGACCCTGGCGATCGTCGCCTTCGCGTGGCTCGTGGCGCAGCTGGTGGCCGGTGCGGTCGACGGGAGGAGCGCCGACGATCTCGCGCCGCTGCTGGCCGCCCTGCTCGCGGTCGTCGCGGCGCGGGCGGCTCTCGCCTGGGCGACCGAGGTGAACGCGGTGCGCGGAGGAGCAGGAGCGAAGGCGCAGCTGCGGCAGGCGGTCCTCGCCGCACTGGTCGAGCTCGGCCCGGCGGGCCGCTCCGAAGGGGGCTCGGGCGGGGTCGTCGCGCTGCTGGGCGGCGGACTGGACTCCCTCGACGGCTACTTCGCCCGCTACCTCCCGCAGCTGATCGCCACCGCGGTGGCGACGCCGCTCCTGACGCTCGTGGTCTTCCTCGCCGATCCGCTCAGCGCGGTGTTCCTGGTGGTGACCCTGCCGCTCATCCCGGTGTTCATGGTGCTGATCGGCTGGGCGACTCAGGTCGTGCAGGCGCGGCAGTGGGAGCGGCTGCAGGCGCTCGCGTCCGGCTTCGTCGACACCGTCGGCGGCCTCGCGACGCTCAAGATCTTCGGGCGGGCCGAGCGGCAGGCGACGCGGATCCGCGCGCTGACCGAGGACTACCGCGTGCACACGATGAAGGTGCTGCGGGTGACCTTCGTCAGCGGCTTCGTGCTGGAGCTCGCCGGCTCGCTCTCGGTCGCACTGGTCGCCGTCTCGATCGGGCTGCGGCTCGTCGACGGCTCGCTGGGGCTGGCCGTCGGGCTGTTCGTCCTGGTGCTGGCGCCGGACGTGTTCCTGCCGGTGCGCCAGGTCGGTGCCGAGTTCCATGCGGCGGCCGACGGGGTGCAGGCGGCGGACCGCGCCTTCGCCGTCCTCGAGCGCGCGGCGGCCCTGCCCGCTCGCGGGAAGGCCCCGGCGGCGACGGGGGCGCTCGAGCTGCGGGGTCTCGCGGTCGACGACGGACGCGGGCGGACGCTCGCTCCTGTCGACGCGGTGCTCCCCGTCGGGTCGATCACCGTGGTGACCGGGCCCAGCGGGTCGGGGAAGTCGACGCTGATCGCCGCGCTCGCGGGCTTCGTGCCCTTCTCGGGCACGCTGCTGCTCGGCGGGTCGCCGGTCGCGGATCTGCGGTCGACGCTCGCCTGGGCGGGCCAGCGGCCCGACCTGCTCCCGGGGAGCGTCGCCTCCGCCGTCGGGCTCGGAGCACTCTCGCCGGACCCCGAGCGCGTGCGGCGGGCCCTGGCGATCGCCGCCGTCGACGTGGACCCCGAGCGCCGGCTCGACGCCGAGGGGACGGGCCTCTCGGGCGGGCAGAGCGCCCGTGTCGCCGTCGCCCGCGCTGTGCACCGCCTGCTCGAGCGCGGGTGCGCGGTGCTGGCCCTGGACGAGCCGACCGCCGCCCTCGACGAGGAGTCCGAGCGGGCGCTGCTCGCCGGACTCAGGACGCTGGCGGAGAGCGGGACGATCGTCGTCGTCGCGAGCCACCGGCCCGCGACCGTCGCGGCGGCCGACGCCGTGATCGCCCTGGCGCCGGCGGGGGCGGTCGTGAGGTGAACCGCTCCGACGTCCTCCGCGCCGCGATGCCCGGGCCGCGCCGCTTCCTGCCGGGTCTGTCCTTCGGGCTGCTCTCCTCCTCCGCCGTCGTGGCGCTGCTGGCCTGCTCGGCCTGGCTGATCGTCCGCGCGGCCGAGCAGCCGCCGATCCTGTTCCTCTCCATGGCCGTCGTGGGCGTGCGGGCCTTCGCGCTGGCGCGGGCCTTCTTCCGCTACCTCGAGCGACTGACCGGCCACGACGCCGCCTTCCGCGCGCTCGCGGAGCTCCGGGCGGGCGTCTACGAGCGCCTGGTGCCGGTCGCGCCGGACGGGCTGGGCCGCGTGCGCCGTGGCGACCTGGTCTCCCGGGTGGTGGCGGACGTCGACGCCCAGCAGGACGTGCCGCTGCGCGTCGTGCAGCCGCTGGTCGTCGCGGCGCTGGTCGCTGCGGTCTCGGTGGTCGGCGTCTGGCTGCTGCTGCCGGCGATGGGCGCCGTGCTGCTGGCGCTGCTGGTCCTCGCCTTCGCCGGTGGGGCCCTGGGCGCCGGCCGGCTCTCCGCGCAGGCGGATCGCGAGCTGGCGCCGCTGCGCGGGGAGCTCGCCGAGCGCCTCAACCTGCTGGTCACCCGCCTCGACGTGCTCATCGCCTTCGATGCGGCGGGTGACGCTCTGGCGGACGTGGCACGCGCGGAGGAGTCGCTCGCCCGGGCGGCGCGTCGGCGGGCGGCCTCCGCCGGACTGGCCGCGGCCGTCCTCGCCCTCTGCTCGGGCGGTGCGGTCTGGGCGGGCCTCGCGCTCGGGATCCCGGCGATCGGCGACCTCGGCGGTCCGGCGCTGGGAGTCGTCGCGCTCGTGCCGCTCGCGGTCTTCGAGGTCGCCGCCGCCGCGCCGCTCGCCGTGCATGCGGCGCGCACCGCGCTCTCGAGCGCTCAGCGCCTGGCCGATCTGGACGCCGAGGCGGCGTCGCCGGCGCTCGCGACCGACGCGGACGTGGACCCGGATGCCCCGGCTCCCCGGGGCGCCGGCATCGTCCTGCGCGACCTGTCGGTGAGCTGGCCCGGCGCGCACACGCCCGCGCTGCGGGGCGTCTCGCTCGACCTGCCGGAGGGTGCGCGCGTCCTCGTCACCGGCGGCAGCGGCTCCGGGAAGACGACGCTCGCGCACGCTCTGGTGCGCTTCCTCGACCACTCCGGCAGCTACCTCCTGGGCGGGGTCGAGGCGCGGACGCTGCCGCAGGCGGAGGTGCGGAAGCGGGTCGGACTCGTGGAGCAGCAGCCGTACCTCTTCGACGACACGATCCGGCAGAACCTCCTCTTCGCGC
Source organism: Rathayibacter sp. AY1C4 (assembly GCF_002932195.1). Classification (NCBI taxonomy): domain Bacteria; kingdom Bacillati; phylum Actinomycetota; class Actinomycetes; order Micrococcales; family Microbacteriaceae; genus Rathayibacter; species Rathayibacter sp. AY1C4. The sequence continues at coordinate 95,773 of NZ_PSWE01000009.1, forward strand.
GGCCCGAGGCCGATGGCGCCGTGCTCGAGGCGGTGCTCGAGCGGGTCGGGCTCGGGCCCTGGGTCGCTGCACGCGGCGGGCTCGACGCGCGGGTGGGGGAGCGGGGCTCGCTCGTCTCGGGCGGCCAGGCTCAGCGGATCGCCCTCGCACGCGCACTCCTGGCCGATTTCCGCGTCCTGGTGCTGGACGAGCCGACGGCGTCGGTGGACGCTCCCGTGGCCGACGCCCTGCTCGGGGATCTGCTCCGCGCCGCCGAGGGGCGGACGGTGGTCCTGATCGCGCACCGGGTCGATCCGGGCCTGGAGTTCGACACGCGGATCCGGGTGGCGGACGGCACGGCGGCTCAGGAGTACCGGGCCGCCTGAGCAGGCGTCCGGCTCCGCGGGGCGGTCGGTCCGAGCGGCCGTTCAGCCGTGCTCCGTCCGGACCGAGGCCCGCGCCAGGGAGGCCGCGCGCGCCAGGCGCCCGCCCTCCGCCTCCCAGCGGTCGAGGACCGCGTCCGCCCGGGTCCGCGCCGCACCGCGCAGCCCTGCCAGGAGCGGAGCGACGACGTCGCGGGCCAGCGGGTCGCTCAGCTCGTCCACGCGGGAGTCGCGGACGAAGCCCTCGAGCCGGGTGAGGTCGGAGCCGCGCAGCCACTCGGCTCGGGACTGCAGCAGCACGACGGCCGCCAGCCGCGGCTCGAACACCGCCGGCTCCCACAGCTCGGAGGAGAGGGCTGTCACGTCGTCGTGCTCGAGCGAGCGGAACTTCCTCAGCGCGTCGCGGACGGTGCCGCGGACCGCCCCGACCGAGGCGCCCGTCGAGTCGAGCCCTGCTCCCAGGCGCTCGCGCACGTCCTGCGCGCGCCAGACGTCGCCCTCGTACTCCAGGGCCGAGCGGATGAAGTCGCCGGGGTCGCTCACCCCTCCATCATGCGTCGCGCGTCAGCCCCTGCTGGCCCAGACGGCCCGTCCGATGCCGTCGTACTCGACGAGGCGGCCGTCGTCCTGCAGCACGAGGCGGTAGGGCGCGACGACGCCGCTCTGGCCGATGCCGAAGGAGATCCTCGGGAACCGCAGCCAGAGGATCCGGGAGTCGGCCACGTCGAGCCGGCCCTCGGAGCTCATCGAGAAGGCGGCGCCGGAGGCGGAGGAGGTGTTCGTCGCCCAGTCCGCGCCGTTCGGCCCGTAGACGACGAAGTTGCCGTCGCGCTGCATCTCAGCCCGCCACTGCCCGCTCGCCGAGGTCAGCCGCGTGCCCGCGACGACGAGGCCGCTCGGGGAGAGCGAGTCGCGCACGACGAGCGCAGCACTGCTCCAGAGGACGCCGGAGTCGTCCGCGATCCGGAGATCGCCCTCGCGGAGGACCATCGTGGCGCCCGGCTCGCCGGACGTGTCCGAGGCCCACACGGGCGCGCCGTCCGCGGTGTAGACCACGGCGTTCCCGTCGTCCTGCATCCGGAGTACGTTGCCCCGGCCGCGGGTGCCGCTCGCCCAGAGAGCCCCGCCCTGCCCGTAGACCACGAGGTTGCCGTCCGCCTGCATCACCGCCGTGGTGCCTCCCTGGGTGGCGAGCCGGTTCCCCGCGTAGAGGGTGCTGCCGCGGCGGAGGGTGTCGGTGCGCGGCTCGTCGATCCGGCCGCCGATGCTGCTGGCCCAGGCGGCCGAGCCGCTGCGACGGTAGATCACGAGATTGCCGTCGTCCTGCATCCGCAGCTCGCCGCCGGGGTCGGCCACCGTGCCGCTCGCCCAGACCGGGCGTCCGTCGGCGGCGTACACGACGAGGTTGCCGTCATCCTGCATCCGCAGGCTGTCGCCGCGCCCCTGCGTGCCCGAGGCCCAGGTGGGACGGCCGCCGGCGGCGTAGACCACGGCGTTGCCGTCGGTCTGCATCACGAGGGAGGAGGCGCCGTCGGGGGACACCAGGCGCTCGCCGCGCGCGAGCTGCTCGCCGGCACGGAGGACCGCGGCGGAGGCGACGGCTGAGGACGCCGAGGGCGGGGCCTCGACCGCGGCGGCGGGCAGCGAGCCCAGCAGGAGCGCGCTCGTGGCGGCGAGCGCCGCGAGGGAGGCGGTCAGGGAGCGGCCGGAGGGGAGGTGCGTCATCGCAGGGGTCCTGTCGGGGAGGGCGGCGGGGTCGGGGAATCGTCCCACGGCGGGGGAGACGACGACGCCCCCCGGTCCGGGGACCAGGGGGCGTCGTGGCGGAGGGGCGTCAGCCGCGGCTGGCCCAGACCGCGCGGCGGCTGTCGTACTCGACGAGGTTGCCGTCGTCCTGCATGACGAGCTTGTAGGGGCCGACCGATGCGGCGGGCGGGACGACCGACCATCCGCTCGTCGTCTCGGTGCCCACGGCGATCTGCCCGCTGGTGTCGAGGGCGAAGAAGCCGCCTGCGCGGGTGGTCTTCGACGCCCAGATCGGGCCGTTCTTGCCGTAGACGACGAAGTTGCCGTCCGCCTGCATCACCGCTCGGTAGACGCCGTTCGCCGAGCGGAGGAAGCTGCCCGCCTCGAGCGAGTTCGCCGCGTAGAGCGTGGTCGAGGGGAAGGCGGCCTGGCTGGTCCAGATCACGTCGTCGGACGGGTTCACGATGATCAGCGAGCCGGCGTTGTTGATGCCCAGGCGGAGGTCCTTGCCGCGTGTGCCCGAGAACCACTTGACGGAGCCGTCGGAGCCGTAGATGACGGCGTTGCCGTCCTTCTGCATGGTGATGCGGTTGCCGGAGCCGCCGGTGCCGGTGCCCCAGACGGCGCCCTGGGGGCCGTAGCCGACGAAGTTGCCGTCGTTCTGCATGACGGCGCTGAAGCGGCCGTCGGCGGAGGTGAGCTGGTGGACGGGGCGGAGGGTCTGCTCCGTGAACAGCGTGTCGGTCACCGGCTCGGCGATGACGCGGCGGACGCTGCTCGCCCAGGCGGGCGAGCCGTTCTCGCGGTAGACGACGAGGTTGCCGTCGGGCTGCATGATCACCGAGGCGCCCGCCTCGTTGATCGTGTTCGTGCTCCACACGGGGCCGCCCTTGGCGGAGTAGACGACCATGTTGCCGTCGGTCTGCATGACCAGGTGGTCGCCGCGGCCCTGGGTGTTCGTGGCGAAGGTGGGGCGGCCCTGCGGGTCGTAGACCACCGCGTTGCCGTCGGTCTGCATCCGGAACGAGTAGCCGTTCGTGCCCGAGACGATCCGCTGTCCGGCGGCCAGCTCCTCGCCGCCGACGAGGGCGTTGTAGTAGCTGACGGCCGCGCGGGCGGTCTGCTGGGCGGCCTCGGGCGACTCGCTCGCGGGAGCGAGGCCGGTCGGCGCCTCTTCGGAGGAGGAGAGGGGCTTCTGCGGGTTCTCCGCGGCGAGGGCCGGGGTCGCGCCGAAGAGCAGGGCACCGGTCGCGACGAGCGCGATCAGCCCGGAGGCGAGGGGGCGGGGGGAGGGGGAACGCGTCATCGCAGGACTTTCTCGAGTGGCCGGCGGGGGCCGGCAGAGGGGGTACTCGATGCTCGCACGGCGGACGCACGAGTGCGACCGGAACGGGGGCCCTCCGTCTGGGGGACGCGCGGGAGCTGAGGTCCTCCGCGGGTCAGAGCGCCGGGAGAGGCCGCCTGAGAGCGTCCAGCCGCTTCCGCCAGGCGTCCAGGCGGCCCGGCTCCGCGGCGAGCGCCGGTCCGTCCGCCCAGGCGGTCGCTAGCCGCAGACCGTGCAGGGCGTTGGCCGTCCAGACCTCACGGCCCTCGAGCGACTCCAGCTCGGCCGGGGCCTCGATCACGTCCACGCCGAGCGCGCCGGCGAGCACCGAGACGGTGCGAGCCGTCACGCTGCGCACGCGGGTGCTCGTCGCCGGAGGGACGACCAGCGCGTCGCCCAGCCACCACAGGATCGCGCTGCTCGCTCCGTCGATGACAGCGCCCTCGGCGTCGAGCAGCACGGCCTCGTCCGCTCCCGCGGCGTGCGCGCGCGTCCGCAGGAGGGCGAGACGTGCGATGTCCGGCCCCTTCCAGGACGGTGTCCGGCGCGGATCCACGGGGCTCGTCCACAGCACCACGGAGCGGGTCGTCGGCGGGGCGGATCGCAGCCGGAGCCGCAGGGCGCCTCCCGAGAGCTCGACGCGGGGGAAGGAGCGGCCCTCGCGGGGCAGGGCGGCGATCGCGGCGTGGAGGAACGGCTCGACGTCCGGGTGCCCGCCCGCCGAGGCGACGGAGGCGGCGAACCGCTCGCGGTGCAGGTCGAGCCCGCGGACGCGTCCCTCGTCCACCAGCCAGGAGTCGGCCGCGTCCAGGGAGGTGCCGGGCGGCTCGGGAACGCTCGTCAGGGCCCGCCCGTCCCACTCCCGAACCTGCTCGCCGTCCACGACCGCCTACGCTAGCCCAGTGGTCTCGGAGGATCGGCACGTCCGCTCGATCGAGCTGCCCTGGGTCGATCCGGAGCTCGCGCACCACGCCCTGTTCGCCACGGCCGAGGCGTCGTTCTGGCTCGACTCGGGCCTCGGAGCGACGAGCGGCCGCTCCTACCTCGGCGCGTGCGCCCGCGGGGACGTGCTGCTCGTCGAGGCCGGCGGCGACGTGGCGGCGGCGCTCGCCGCGGTCGACGACGAGGCCCCCGCGGGCGACCGCGCGCTCGGCCGCTACGGCTGGATCTCCTACGAGGCGGGAGCCGCCTCCGTCTCCCTGCCCTCGGCGCCGACCGGCCCCGCGGATCCGCCGGCCCTCGCCCTGCTCCGGGGCGACCCCGTGCTCGAGTTCGACCACGGCACCCGGACCGTCCGCCTGGTCGCCACGGGAGACGTGCAGGAGCTCACCGCGCGCCTGCTCGAGCTCGTCGGCGCGCCCGCACCCGCGGACCCCGCGGATCCCGAGCCCGCCGGCGACCCGGTCCGCCGCCACTCCGCCGCCGAGTACACGGCGCTGATCGGCCGCTGCCAGGAGGCCATCCGCGCGGGGGACGCCTACCAGCTCTGCCTCACCGACGAGATCGTCGTCGAGGGCCGGTTCGATCCGGTCGAGGCGTACCGTCGCCTCCGCCGCTCCAGCCCGAGCCATCACGGCGGGCTGATCCGCCTCGGCCCGCTCGCGCTCGTCAGCGCCTCGCCCGAGCGGTTCCTCTCCGGCGGGGCCGATGGACGCGTCGCCACGCATCCCATCAAGGGCACGCGCCCCCGGGGCCGGGACGCCGACGAGGACCGCGCGCACCGGGACGAGCTCGTGTCGAGCGTGAAGGAGCGGGCCGAGAACGTGATGATCGTGGACCTCGTCCGCAACGACCTCGCCCGGATCGCCGCCCCCGGCTCCGTCGTCGTCGACCGCCTGCTCGAGGTGGAGAGCTACCCGCACGTCCACCAGCTGGTCAGCGAGGTCTCGGCCCGCCGCGCGCCGGGCGTCGGGATCGCCGAGCTGATCGCGGCCCTCTTCCCGGCCGGCTCGATGACGGGAGCGCCCAAGCGCCGGGCGGTGGAGCTGCTGCGGGAGTGGGAGGGCGGTCCCCGCGGCGTCTACTCCGGCGCCTTCGGCCGCCTGGGCTCGGACGGCTCGCTGGACCTCGCGATGACCATCCGCACCCTCGTGCTCGACGGCGAGCGCGCCCGCCTGGGGACCGGCGGCGGCATCACCGCCCTCTCGGTGCCGGAGGAGGAGGTCGAGGAGACGCGGCTGAAGGCGCGGGCGCTCCTCGCGGTGCTGGGCGCCGCCGAGGAGTGAGCGGGCGCCGCGTTCGTCTGCCGTGCGCGCAGGGCCAGTAGGGTTGATGGTCGAACGCAGCCGCCCACGTGTGCGCGTTCTCCCCCTCCTTCAGAAGTGAGAAGCACCTGTGGCAGAAGACACCTCCCGGCAGACCGGCGCGAGCGACGAGGAGCGCTACGACTTCCGAGCGCTCCAGGAGAAGTGGCTCCCGATCTGGGAGGAGACGCGCCCGTTCGCGACGGACGACCCCGACGACAAGCGCCCCCGCAAGTACGTGCTCGACATGTTCCCGTACCCCTCGGGCGACCTGCACATGGGCCACGCCGAGGCGTACGCGCTCGGAGACGTGATCGCGCGCTACTGGCGCCAGCAGGGCTTCAACGTCCTTCACCCGATCGGCTGGGACAGCTTCGGCCTGCCCGCCGAGAACGCCGCCATCAAGCGCGGGCTGAACCCGGTCACCTGGACCTACGACAACATCGAGCAGCAGAAGCGCTCGATGAAGCGCTACGCCGCGTCCTTCGACTGGGACCGCGTGCTGCACACCTCCGACCCCGAGTACTACAAGTGGAACCAGTGGCTGTTCCTCAAGATGTACGAGAAGGGCCTCGCCTACCGCAAGGACAGCTGGGTCAACTGGGACCCGGTGGACCAGACGGTCCTGGCGAACGAGCAGGTCCTGGCGGACGGCACCTCCGAGCGCTCCGGTGCGGTCGTGGTCAAGAAGAAGCTCACGCAGTGGTACTTCAAGATCACCGACTACGCCGACCGGCTGCTCGACGACCTGAACCAGCTCGAGGGCTCCTGGCCGTCGAAGGTCATCGCCATGCAGCGCAACTGGATCGGCCGCTCCATCGGCGCCGACGTCGAGTTCGAGATCGAGGGCCGCGACGAGCGCGTCACCGTCTTCACCACGCGCCCCGACACGCTCTACGGGGCGACCTTCATGGTCGTCGCGCCCGACTCCGATCTCGCCTCCGAGCTGGTCGAGGGTTCCGAGCCCGCGATCCGCGACGCGTTCCGCAGCTACCTCGAGACGGTGCAGAAGTCGAGCGAGATCGAGCGCCTGACCGCCGACCGCCCCAAGACCGGCGTGTTCCTCGGCCGCTACGCGGTGAACCCCGTGAACGGCGAGCGGCTGCCGATCTGGGCCGCCGACTACGTCCTCTCCGACTACGGCCACGGAGCCGTCATGGCCGTGCCCGCGCACGACCAGCGCGACCTCGACTTCGCCCGCGCCTTCGACCTGCCCGTGCGCGTGGTCGTCGACACCAACGCGTCCGTCACCGGGGCGATCCCGGTCATCCCCGAGGATCCGGAGGAGCTGGCCGCGCTCGAGAAGGAGTACTCGCTCGACCCCGCCACGACCGGCGAGGCGCTGACCGGCGACGGCCGCCTGATCAACTCCGGGCCGCTCGACGGGCTCTCCAAGCGCACGGCCATCGAGCGCGTCATCAGGATGCTCGAGGAGCGCGGCCGCGGCCGCTCGGCCAAGAACTACCGCCTGCGCGACTGGCTGATCTCGCGCCAGCGCTACTGGGGCACCCCCATCCCGATCATCCACGGAGCCGACGGCGAGCTCGTGCCGGTGCCCGAGGACCAGCTGCCCGTCGTCCTGCCCTCCACCGACGGCCTCGACCTGCAGCCGAAGGGATCGTCGCCGCTCGGAGCGGCGGAGGACTGGGTGAACGTGCCGCACCCGGTGGACGGCTCGCCCGCCCGCCGCGACCCGGACACGATGGACACCTTCGTCGACTCCTCGTGGTACTTCCTCCGCTTCCTCTCGCCGAAGGACGACACGCAGGCCTTCGATCCGAAGCTCGCCGAGAAGTGGGCGCCCGTCGACCAGTACGTCGGGGGCGTGACGCACGCGATCCTGCACCTGCTGTACGCGCGCTTCATCACCAAGGTGCTGTTCGACCTGGGCTACGTGTCGTTCACGGAGCCGTTCACCGCGCTGCTGAACCAGGGCATGGTGCAGATGGACGGCGCGGCGATGTCCAAGTCGAAGGGCAACATCGTCCGGCTCTCGGACCAGCTGGACGAGTTCGGCGTCGACGCCGTGCGCCTGACGATGGCGTTCGCCGGCCCGCCCGAGGACGACATCGACTGGGCCGACGTCTCGCCCGGCGGCAGCGCGAAGTTCCTCGCCCGCGCCTGGCGCCTGGCGAAGGACGTCACCTCGAGGCCCGACGTCGAGTGGAAGTCGGGCGACGCGGCTCTGCGCCGCCAGACCCACCGCTTCCTCGCGGAGTCCCCGTCGCTGATCGAGGCGTTCAAGTTCAACGTCGTGGTCGCGCGGCTGATGGAGCTCGTCAACGCGACCCGCAAGGTCGTCGACTCGGGCGCCGGGGCCGGGGACCCCGCGGTCCGCGAGGCGGTCGAGGTGGTCGCGATGGCTCTCAACCTGTTCGCGCCGTACACGGCCGAGGACATGTGGCACCGTCTGGGCTACGAGGGCACCGTCGCGCACGCGCTGTGGCGCAAGGCCGACCCGTCGCTGCTGGTCGAGGAGAAGGTCACGGCGATCCTGCAGGTCGACGGCAAGGTCCGCGACCGGCTCGAGGTCTCGCCGAAGATCTCCTCCGACGAGCTCGAGGAGAAGGCGCGGGCCACGGCCGGCGTCGCCCGGGCTCTCGTCGGCCGCGAGGTCGTGAAGGCGATCGTGCGGGCGCCGCGCCTGGTGAACCTGGTGACGAAGGCGGTCTAGCCGCCGATCCGTCCCGACGGGGCTCCTCCTCTCGCAGGAGGGGCCCCGTCGTGCGTCCTGCCGGTGCTGCCCTCTCCTCCACAGGGAGGCGATCCGGCGGGCTGTCCCCGGATCGGTGTCGGCGGCCGCGCCGGGCGGTGACGCGGGTCCTACCGTCGGCGGATGCCAGAGACCAGCGGGACGGACGACGAGCAGCTGACGGCGCTGCTGCGGCCCCGCCGCGCCCGCCCGCGCTGGCGCGTGGGAGTGGGAGCGGCGGTCGTGCTCGTCATCGGCGCCGCGGTGGTCGCGGTGCTGCTCGCGGGAGCGCGGTCGAGCGGTCATGAGCGGGTCCTGGAGCCCGCCGTGTCGACGAGCGCGCCCGCTGCTGCGGCGGTCGAGTCGCTGTACGTGCACGTGGCCGGCGAGGTCGCCTCTCCGGGGCTGTACGTCCTGTCGCAGGAGGCGCGGGTGGCGGACGCGGTCGCCGCCGCCGGAGGGTTCCAGGAGTCGGCGGAGCGCGCGGCGGTCAACCTGGCCCGGAGGCTCGTGGACGGCGAGCAGATCGTCGTGCCGGCCGTGGGAGCGGCGCCGGCCGCGGCGGGAGCGGCTCCGGGCGGGGCCGCTCCAGGAGGAGCCTCCGCCGCCGGATCCGTGCTGAGCCTGAGCACGGCGACGGCGGCCCAGCTGGAGGAGCTGCCCGAGATCGGCCCGGCGACCGCGAAGAAGATCGTCGCCCACCGGGAGGCGAACGGCCCGTTCTCCTCCGTCGACCAGCTGCTCGAGGTCCCCGGGATCGGCGAGAAGACGCTCGCCGCGTTCCGCGACCAGGTCGCGCCGTGAGGAGCGTGCGGGCGGCGGACCTGCGGCTCCTGCCGGCAGCGGTGGCCGCCTGGACCACCGCGTGGGCGGCCGGGATGCTGCCGGTCGCGGCAGTGCTCGACGGGGGCCTCTCGTGGTGCGCCGCGGGCTGGGTGCTGCTCGGGGCGGCGTGCGTCCTGCTCCGGCGCGGCCTCGGCGGGCGGCTGGTCGGAGCGGTGCTCGTCGCGGGCGCGGGTGCCGCCCTGGCCCTCACCTCCGTCGTCGCTGCGGCGCCCGGTGGCCACCCGGCGTTGTTGCGGGAGGCCCAGGAGGATCGCGCCCTCACTCCGGTCACCGTGCGCGTCGACACGGGTGCCCGACCGCTCGCGACCGGGGGAGTGTGGTTCGACGCGACGGCGCTGCGGGTGGGAGACGCGTCGACCGCGGCCCCCGTCCGCGTGCTGCTCGCCGATCCCGGCGGTCGTCTGCCCGTGGGCGCCGAGCTCGACCTGGAGGCGCGTGCTGCGGCGCAGGAGGGGTCCGTCGGCGAGGCGACGATGCTGAGGGCGGCGTCCGTTGAGGACCGGCGCGGTCCCGGGGGAGCGGCGGCCGTCGCGGAGGTGCTGCGCTCGCGCTTCCTCGAACGCGCGGCGCTGGTCAGCGGCGATGTGGCGGGGCTGCTGCCGGGCCTCGCGACCGGCGACACGTCCGCGCTCGACGCGGGGCTCGAGGAGGCGATGCGCACCGCGTCGCTCACCCACCTGACCGCCGTCTCGGGCGCCAACTGCGCCGTGGTGGTGGTCGCCGGCTGGACGATCGCGGCGCTCCTCGGCGCCGGGCGCCGCCTCCGGACCGTCGCCGCCCTCGCCCTGCTCGCCGGCTTCGTCGTGCTGGTGACCCCCGAGCCGAGCGTGGTGCGGGCCGCCGTGATGGCGACGGTGGTCCTCCTCGCGCGGCTGGGGCGTCGCTCCGGAGCGGCCGTGCCCGCTCTGCTCGCGACCGTCGTCCTCCTCGTGGCCGCCGACCCCTCGATCGCGGGGAGGCTCGGCTTCGTGCTGTCCGTCCTCGCCACCGCCGGACTCCTGCTGCTCGCCGAGCCGATCGCGGGCGCTCTCGGTCGGGTGCTGCCCCGGCCTCTCGCCCTGCTGCTCGCGGTGCCGACCGCGGCGCAGCTCGCCTGCCAGCCCGTGCTGCTGCTCGTGGACCCGTCGGTGCCGGTGTACGGAGTGCTCGCCAACCTGCTCGCCGAGCCCGCGGCACCCGCCGCGACCGGGCTCGGGCTCGTCGGCTGCCTGCTCGCTCCCTGGTGGCCCGGAGCCGCCGACGCGGCGATCCGTCTCGCCGCCGTTCCCGCCTGGTGGATCGCCTCGATCGCCCGCGCCGTCGACTCGTGGCCCGCTCCGAGGATCGCCTGGTGGCCCGGCGTGGGAGGAGCGCTCGCGCTCACCGTGCTGACCCTGCTCGCCCTCGTGCTCGTCACGCAGTCGCCGCGGCTCGCGCGGGTGCGCCGGATCGCCGCCGTCGGGCTGGCGTGCGCGATCGCGGCCGCCGGCGGCACCACCGTCGCCACGCCGCTCCTCCGCGCCGCCTCGGTTCCCGAGGACTGGCGTGTCGCGATGTGCGACGTCGGGCAGGGCGACGCGGTCCTCCTCCGCGGAGACGCGGGCGTGCTGCTCGTCGACACGGGGCCCGAGCCCGCACCGCTCGAGGCCTGCCTCCGCCTGATGGGAGTGGACCGGATCCCGCTGCTGGTGCTCACTCACTACGACCTCGACCACGTCGGCGGGCTCCACGCCGTCCTCGGACGGACCGATGCCGCGCTCGTCGGGCCCGCCGCGGGCCGCGACGACGAGCGCGACCGGGCGGCGCTCACCGGCGCCGGGGTCGCCGTGCAGGAGGCGGTCCGCGGCGACAGCGGCGCGCTCGGCTCGCTGCGCTGGCGGGTCGAGTGGCCGGAGCGGCGGAGCGCGCTGCGGGGCAACGAGGCGAGCGTGACCCTCCGGGTCGACATCGGCGCGGACGCCCGCGGCGGCCCGCTCTCCGTCGCACTCCTGGGCGACCTCGGCGAGCAGGAGCAGGGGCGCGTCTCCCGACTGCCGGTCGGCCGGGTCGACGTCGTCAAGGTCGCGCACCACGGCTCCGCCGACCAGTCGCCCGCCCTCTACGACGCGCTCGGCGCGAGCGTCGGGCTGATCTCCGTCGGGGCGGAGAACGACTACGGTCATCCGAATCCGTCGCTCCTCGCTCTGCTGGCCGAGCGCGGGGTCGAGGCGCTGAGGTCGGATGTCGAGGGTACGGTCGTGCTCGCGTCCCGCAGCGACGGGATCGCGGTCTGGGTGAGCGGCGCGACGGCTCCCGCGGCGGCCTCGGGGCGCCGTGAGCGGGCCGTAGGGTGGAGGGCGCTCGGACGGGCGCGGCACGGAAGGACACGGCATGGCAGGCAGGGCCCCGGCGCGCGCGAAGGCAGCGCCCTCGAAGGCGGCGATCCCGCAGCTCGCCTGGAACCAGACCCGGCCGGCGCCGATCGTGCTGATCACCGGCCCGGAGCAGTTCCTCGCCGACCGCGCGCTGCGCTTCCTCCGCGAGTTCCTCCGGGCCGAGGACCCGAGCCTCGAGGTCAGCGACATCGACGCCGGCGGCTACGCGCCGGGGGAGCTGCTGACGCTCGCGAGCCCGTCCCTCTTCGACGAGCCCCGCCTCATCCGCGTCTCGAACGTCGAGAAGTGCACGGACGCGTTCCTCCTCGAGACCCTCGACTACCTCTCGGCGCCCGCGGACGGGGCGACCCTGGTGCTCCGCCACGGCGGCGGCAACCGGGGCAAGAAGCTCCTCGACGCCATCCGCTCGGGCACGGGCGGCGGCATCGAGATCGTCTGCGCCGAGCTCAAGCGCGAGAGCGACAAGGTCGACTTCGCGATCGCCGAGTTCCGCACCGCCGGCCGCACGGCGACCACCGGTGCCGTCCGAGCCCTGGTGTCTGCCTTCTCCGACGACCTCGACGAGCTCGCGTCGGCGTGCCAGCAGCTGCTGTCCGACGTCACCGGCGAGATCACCGAGGCGACCGTGGCGAAGTACTACGGCGGCCGCGTCGAGACCACGGCCTTCACCGTCGCCGACTCCGCGATCGCGGGCCGTCACGGCGAGGCGCTGCTCGGGCTCCGCCACGCCCTCGCCTCCGGTGCCGACCCGGTACCGATCGTCGCCGCGTTCGCGAGCAAGCTGCGGACCATGGCGAAGGTCGCCGGCTCGCGCGAGGGCTCGGGCCAGGTCGCCTCGCGTCTGGGCCTCGCTCCGTGGCAGGTGGACCGGGCCCGGCGCGACCTGCAGGGCTGGACCGGCGAGGGCCTCGGCACCGCGATCCTGACGGTCGCCGACGCCGACGCGAACGTGAAGGGCGCCACCCGCGACCCCGTGTACGCCCTCGAGCGCATGGTCTCCGTCGTCTCCGCCCGGGGCCTCTGACCCGCCCGAAAGACACTGCGCCCGCGATCCGCACCGACCTCGTCCCCTGCGGTTCTCGGTACGCCGCTCCGCGGCCGCTCGACCAGCAGTGAGGGGATCACCTTCCCTCGCAGGGTCGCACCGCGGCCGACGAAGAGTCGGACGACGACCCCGCAGGGTCACCGGCGATCCGCGTGCGAGCGGATCGTCGTACCCGGAACGGAACCCGCTCCTCCCACTGCGACCATGCGCGGAAGCCGACTGCGCGACGGGCGACGAGGCACGAGGAGCCCGTCGAGATCGGTGCGGGTCACCGCCGATCCGCGTGCGAGCGGATCGTCGTACCCGGAACGCTCCCCGCTCCTCCCACCGCGACCACCCCTGTAAGCCGACCGCGCGACGGGCGACGAGGAACGAGGAGCCCGTCGAGAACGGTAGGGCCCACCGGCGATCCGCGTGCGAGCGGATCGTCGTACCTTGAACGCTCCCCGCTCCTCCCACCGCGACCGTCATGAGACCCGACCGCGCCACGTCCGATGGACGACGAAGCGTCGCCCGTCGACCTCGCAGGGTCACAGGCGATCCGCGTGCGAGCGGATCGTCGTACCCGGAACGAAACCCGCTCCTCCCACCGCGACCACCCCTGTAAGCCGACTGCGCGACGGGCGACGAGGCACGAGGAGCCCGTCGACCGCGAAGCGGAAACGACGAAGGGCCCGGCCAGAGGCCGGACCCTTCGTCGTTGCAGCTTCGCGCAGTACTACAGCGCGGCGACCTGCTTCGCGATGGCCGACTTGCGGTTCGCGGCCTGGTTCTTGTGGATGACGCCCTTGCTGGCGGCCTTGTCGAGCTTCTTGGCGGCGAAGGCGAGGGCGGTGCCGGCCTTCTCGGTGTCGCCGGCGGCGATGGCGGTGTGGACCGAGCGGATGGCGGTCTTCAGCTCGCTCTTGACGGCCTTGTTGCGCTCGTTCGCCTTCTTGTTGGTGAGGTTGCGCTTGATCTGCGACTTGATGTTTGCCACGTGGATTACCTTCTTCTCGGATGTGCGTGTGTGCAGCCGGCTACTCGACGGAGTGCCCCTTCCGCGGGCGTCTGAACGCCCTGCGGTGCGACTGGAGGTCGCCGGCTTCTGATCACTCCACGCCTGCCGGGTGTCCGGAGGGGGAGCGCAAGCCAACAAGGAACTTTAGCGCACCCGTCGTCACCCTTCAACCGCGCCGCGCCCGCGGAGGTGGCGCCGTCCGGGTCGGGGCCGCCGGGGCGACACGCAGGGGGAGGCGGACCGCCGTGGCGTCTCGCGGTCCGGGCCCGCCGGTAACGTGACGCCGGTGCCCCGTCTCGCCGATCACCTCTCCGCGGTGCCGCCCTCGGGCATCCGCCACCTGTTCGAGATCGCGCTGCGGCTCGACGGAGTCACCCTCCTCGCGGTGGGCGAGCCCGACGTGCCGACCGCGCCGCACATCATCGAGGCGGCCCGGGCGGCGTGGGCGGCCGACGACACCCGCTACGGGCCCAACGGCGGAGTCCCCGAGCTCCGGCGCGCCATCGTGGAGAAGCTGGCGCGAGACAACGGCATCGAGGCGGACGTCGAGCAGGTGTGGGTGACCGTCGGCGCCACGCAGGCGCTGCACCAGGCGATGACGCTCCTGCTCGGGCCCGGCGACGAGGTGCTCATCCCCGACCCGGGCTACACCGTCTTCACGACCAACGCGCGGACCATCGGCGCCGTCCCCGTGCCGTACACGCTGCGCGCCGAGAACGCCTTCCTCCCCGATCCCGAGGAGGTCGAGCGCCTGATCACCGACCGGACCCGCGTCCTGATCGTCAACAGCCCGTCCAACCCGCTCGGCGTGGTGTTCCCGAGGGAGGTCCTCGAGCGCCTGCTCGACATCGCCCGGCGCCACGACCTGTGGGTGCTCAGCGACGAGGTCTACGAGTACTTCACCTACGGGCGCCCGCACGTGAGCCTCGCGGCGATCGCGCAGGAGCGCGGGGACGACGCCGACCGCGTCCTCAGCGTCTTCTCCTTCTCGAAGACCTACGCGATGACCGGCGTCCGCGTCGGCTACCTCGTGACGCCTCCCGGCTTCACGTCGATCATGGTCACGGTGCAGGAGGCGGCGATCAGCTGCGTCGCCACTCCGGACCAGCGCGCCGCCCTCGCCGCTCTGACCGGGCCGCAGGACGCGGTGGCCGCCGCCTCCGACCACTACCTCGCCAACCTGCGGCTCGCGACGGGCGTGCTCGACGAGCGGGGGATCGCCTACCGCGAGCCCGAGGGCGCGTTCTACCTGTGGATCGACATGGCGCACGCGACCGGCGGGGACGTCGCCTCCTGGGTCGAGTCCTTCCTCCTCGAGACCCTCGTCGCCGTCGCTCCCGGCAGCGCCTTCGGCCGCACCGGCGAGGGCTGGATCCGCGTCTGCCTCGCCGCTGACCCCGCGGCGCTGGAGCACGGGCTGCGCGCCCTCCCGGCCCCGGTGCGCGGATGAGCGCCGCCGAGGTGCTGGTCCGGCGCGTCCGGGCGGAGGAGTACGAGGAGGTCTCGCGCCTGCGGCTCGCCGCCTACGCCCACGACTACGAGCTGGGGGAGGAGTACGCCGCCGACGTCGCCGCGGTCGCCCGGCACGACGTCGAGGGCGAGGTCTGGGTCGCCGTCGAGGGCGACGGGCGGATCCTCGCCACGGTCACCACTGCGCGCCCGGGCGCCAACCTGTACGAGCTCGGCCGCCCCGGCGAGCTGGACTGGCGGCTTCTCGCCGTCGCCCCGGAGGCACGTGGGCGGGGTCTCGGGCGGCTGCTCACCGAGTTCGTCGTGATGCTCGCCGCCGAGCGGGGCCTCCAGCGGGTCGTGATGAACAGCGGCACGCTGATGACCACCGCGCACGCCCTCTACGAGAGCATGGGCTTCGTCCGCCTCGGCGAGCGGGAGAACCCGCCCGGCGTCGAGCCCACCCGCACCTACGGACTCGATCTGTAGCCGCCGGTCCCGGCCTCCGCCGCCGGGCATGGGACACTGGTCCCACGATGTCTCCACGTGCACACTCCGGGCTCGAGCCCGCCGCGACCGATCCGGCGTCCATCCGCAACTTCTGCATCATCGCCCACATCGACCACGGCAAGTCCACCCTCGCCGACCGGATGCTGGGCATCACGGGTGTCGTCGAGGACCGGGCGATGCGCGCGCAGTACCTCGACCGCATGGACATCGAGCGCGAGCGCGGCATCACGATCAAGTCGCAGGCCGTGCGGATGCCGTGGGAGCGCGACGGGCGCACGTTCGCCCTGAACATGATCGACACTCCGGGTCACGTCGACTTCTCCTACGAGGTCAGCCGCTCGCTGGCGGCCTGCGAGGGCGCGATCCTCCTGGTCGACGCGGCGCAGGGCATCGAGGCGCAGACGCTCGCGAACCTCTACCTCGCGCTCGAGAACGACCTCACGATCATCCCTGTCCTGAACAAGATCGACCTGCCGGCCGCGGATCCCGAGAAGTACGCGAAGGAGCTCGCGAGCCTCATCGGCGGCGACCCGGACGACGTCCTCCGCGTCTCCGGCAAGACCGGCATGGGCGTCGAGGCGCTGCTCGACCGCGTCACCGAGCTCATCCCGCCGCCCGTCGGCGACCCCTCCGCCCCTGCGCGCGCCATGATCTTCGACTCCGTGTACGACGCCTACCGCGGGGTCGTCACCTACGTCCGGATGATCGACGGCAAGCTCTCGCCGCGCGAGAAGATCCAGATGATGTCGACCCGCGCCACGCACGAGATCCTCGAGATCGGCGTGTCGAGCCCCGAGCCCGTCGCGACACAGGGTCTCGCGGTCGGCGAGGTGGGCTACCTGATCACCGGTGTGAAGGACGTGCGCCAGTCGAAGGTCGGCGACACCGTCACCACGGCGTCCAAGCCCGCGACGCAGGCGCTGCCCGGCTACACCGAGCCGCTCCCGATGGTGTTCTCGGGCCTGTACCCGATCGACGGCAGCGACTACCCGGACCTGCGCGAGGCCCTCGACAAGCTCAAGCTCTCGGACGCGGCGCTCGTCTACGAGCCCGAGACGTCGGTGGCGCTCGGCTTCGGCTTCCGCTGCGGCTTCCTCGGCCTCCTGCACCTCGAGATCATCACCGAGCGCCTGCAGCGCGAGTTCGGTCTCGACCTCATCACCACGGCGCCCTCGGTCATCTACGAGGTCTCGACGGAGGACAAGAAGACCGTCACCGTCACGAACCCGAGCGAGTTCCCCGTCGGGAAGATCGCCGCCGTCACGGAGCCGATCGTCAAGGCCGCGATCCTCGCGCCGAAGGACTACGTCGGCACGATCATGGAGCTCTGCCAGAGCCGCCGCGGGACCCTGATCGGCATGGAGTACCTGGGCGAGGACCGGGTCGAGATCCGCTACCACATGCCCCTCGGCGAGATCGTCTTCGACTTCTTCGACAACCTCAAGTCAAAGACCGCCGGCTACGCCTCGCTCGACTACGAGCCCGCCGGCTCGCAGGAGGCCGACCTCGTGAAGGTCGACATCCTGCTGCAGGGCGAGCAGGTCGACGCGTTCAGCGCGATCGTGCACCGGGAGAAGGCCTACGCCTACGGCGTGCTGATGACGGGGCGCCTGCGCAAGCTGATCCCGCGTCAGCAGTTCGAGGTGCCGATCCAGGCCGCCATCGGCGCCCGGATCATCGCCCGCGAGTCGATCAGCGCGATGCGCAAGGACGTCCTCGCCAAGTGCTACGGCGGCGACATCACCCGCAAGCGCAAGCTCCTCGAGAAGCAGAAGGAGGGCAAGAAGCGGATGAAGATGGTCGGCCGCGTCGAGGTCCCCCAGGAGGCGTTCATCGCCGCGCTCTCGGGTGACGTCGAGACCAAGGACAAGAAGTAGCGCGAGCCCCGTCGCCGGCGCCCGTCCCCCCTCCCGGACGGGCGACGCACCCCCCCCGTCCGGGATATCGTGTCCTCGGGGATTGCGGCGCCTCACAGCGGACCGGTAGCTTTCGGACGCCAGGACGCGGCCGTGGATCGGGATCGATCCGCATGGGGGGCTGCAGCGTCGACGACCGGTCCTCCACCATGACGAAGGGTGGTAGTCCGTGGTGCCTACGAGCACGAGGAAGCGCTGGATCAGGACGGGGGCGGCGCTCGCGAGCATCGCGGCCGTCGCAGCGGGATCGCTGGTGGCGGCAGGGCCGGCCTCCGCAGCGAACAAGGTGATCCCGGTCGCGCCCGCGCCGTACTCCTGGTCGGACAACGCCCGGTTCGGCGGCACCGAGCCGCTGCCGGTGCCCGGAGACGCGACCACGCTGACCGTCGAGCTGCCCGACTCCACCGCTCCCGACACCTTCACCGAGTGGTCGCACCCCGGCTACCGGGTCGTGACGTGGCAGCTGAGGAGCACCGCGACGGACCTCGCGAGCGGCGAATCCGTCGTCGACACCGCCACCAACTCGATCGACATCCCGATCGGGCGCGCCGCCGGCTCCTTCGGCGGCACCTCGCTGTCGCTCCTCCTGAACGGTTCCGAGAAGAAGGCGGCCGACGCCTACGCTCCGTCCGGCATCGACCGGACGGGCTTCGTCCTCGCCCTCTCCGCCGACCTCCAGGTGACTGCTGCGAGCGGGTCCGCGGAGGCCGACCTCGACCTGTCGACGTCCACCTCCTCCGGGCGCGCCGGCGGCGAATTCTGGGCCGGCGGCGGCACTGTCACCGAGGCCGGCGCGGGCGACGTCATCGTCCTCGACTCCGGTGTCCCCGGCTTCTTCGACCTCGCGGGCCTCAGCGCCACGGTCGGAACGGAGGACGGTGGCCGCCTGAAGGCCGTCCCCAAGGTCGTGCAGGACGGGCGGGGCATCGCGATCACCCCGACCCAGGAGTTCTTCGACCGCTACCTCACCTTCAGCGACACGACGCCGCTCGGCGCCCCGTCGGTCGAGGTGAAGGGACTCAGCCGCGGCGGGGAGCAGCCTTCCGGCACCGGCGTCATCGTGCGCGCGCCGCTGCGCGTCGTCCCGTCGACCACCACCCCGACGCCGGGCACCGGCCTGGAGGTCGTCCGCCTCGCGGGCACCGACCGCCAGGGCACCGCGGTCGAGATCTCGAAGGCGACCTTCGACACCCCCGGCGTCCCCGTCGTCTACATCGCCACCGGCGCGAACTTCCCCGACGCGCTCAGCGCCGGTCCCGCCGCCGCGAAGCAGGGCGGCCCGCTCCTCCTGGTCGACCGCGACTCGGTGAGCCAGGTCGTGCGCGACGAGCTCACCCGTCTCAAGCCCCAGCGGATCGTCGTCGTCGGCTCCGACCTCAGCGTCAGCGACGCCCTCGCGACCGACCTCGGCCAGTACGCGAACGGGAGGGTCTTCCGCCTCGGAGGCACCGACCGCTACGACACGTCGCGGAAGATCATCGAGAGCGCCTTCGGCACCTCGCCGAAGGGGGCCTGGCTCGCGACCGGCGAGAAGTTCCCCGACGCGCTCAGCGCCACCGCCGCCGCGGGCAAGAACTCCGCCCCCGTCGTCCTCGTGAACGGCGGCCTCCCGGCGGCCGACCCGACCACTGTCGGGATCCTGACGCGGCTCCGGCCGCCGGTGCTCACCATCGCGGGATCCGAGCTGTCGGTCAGCGCCGGCATCCAGAACTCCCTCACTGTGCCGGGGGGACCCACCGTGAGCCGCATCGGCGGGGTCGACCGCTACGACACCTCGGAGCAGCTCAACCGGGCGGCCTTCCCCCGCGGGTCGGAGACCGTGTTCCTGGCCACCGGAGAGAACTTCCCCGACGCCCTGGCCGGAGCCGCGGCCGCCGGGCGCACGGGGAGCCCCCTCTTCGCCGTGCCCCCGACCTGCGTGCCGGTCAAGGTGCTGCAGGGCATCAAGGCAGGCGGAGCGACGCGCATCGTCCTCCTCGGCGGCACCGGCACCCTGTCGGACGCCGTCGCGAAGCTGACTCCCTGCAGCTGAACCGACCCGCACCACGACGAGGGCCCTCCTCCCGCTCCGGCGGGGGAGGGCCCTCGGTCGTTCCCGGCTCGGGGCGCCGACGGTCGGATACGCTGGGTCGGATGGACAGCACCACCCGGCACGCGGACTCGACGCGCGCCGCGCTCGAGGAGTCCGGGAAGAAGGTCGGGACGTGAGCATCCGCCGCTCCAACTTCGAGGGCCAGCCGCAGGTCACCTACGCGGCCGTCGGCGGCACTCTGGCACCCGACCTGCTCGAGTACCCGCCGGACGGCTTCACGGCCGAGCGCTTCGAGGCCCGTCTCGGCTCGGGCGACGAGCGCTTCGCCATCACCACCGCCTCCCTGATGACCTGGGGCGTGCAGCGCGGCAGCGGCATCGAGGTGACCGATATCACCAGCGGCAGCGGCGTGCAGTACACCGGCGTCAACTTCGACGCCGCGGGCACCCCGATCGACCTCGTCAGCCGGCCGACGGAGGAGCACTTCGCTCCCGACGGCACCCCCTACATCACCGCCGGCGTGACCGCCGTGCTCCGCGTGACCCTGCTCGGCCGCGTCTTCGACGCCCCGGTCCGCGTGGTCTACGTCGTCGACGAGCCCGACCAGGTCGGCTTCGCCTACGGCACCCTCGAGGGCCACCCCGAGAGCGGCGAGGAGTCCTTCGTCGTCGAGAAGCGCGCGGACGACTCGGTCTGGCTCGTCATCCGGGTCTTCTCGCGACCCTCCACCCGTCTTTACCGCCTGGGCGCGCCGGTGCTGCGCGCCGTGCAGAAGCGCCAGGTCGCCAAGTACCTCCGCGCGCTGCTGCCGGCGCGCGTCAGCTGACGTGGGGAGCGCCCTCCCGATCGCCGATCCTGCTCCGCTCGACGGCGGACTGCCCGCGTCCGTCGTCGAAGGCGTGGAGCAGCGGGACCTCGGCCTCTACGTGCACGTGCCGTTCTGCCGGGTCCGCTGCGGGTACTGCGACTTCAACACCTACACGGCGACCGAGCTCCGCGGGGCGAAGCAGCAGGACTACGCCGACGAGGCGATCACCGAGATGGCTCTCGGTGCCGAGGTGCTCGAGCGCGCGGGCCTGCCCCGGCGCCCCGCCCGCACGGTCTTCTTCGGCGGCGGGACGCCCACCCTCCTGCCCGCCGGCGACCTGGTGCGGATGCTGGACGGCCTCCGCACCCACTTCGGGGTCGCGCCCGACGCTGAGATCACCACCGAGGCGAACCCGGACTCCGTCGATGCCGCCTACCTCCGCGCGCTGGCCGAGGCGGGCTTCACCCGCGTCAGCTTCGGGATGCAGTCGGCCGTGCCGCACGTCCTCGCCACGCTCGAGCGCACCCACGACCCGGAGCGGGTCCCGCTCGTGGTCGAGTGGGCGCGGGAGGCCGGCCTGCAGGTCAGCCTCGACCTCATCTACGGCACGCCGGGGGAGTCCCTCGCCGACTGGGAGCGGTCGCTCGACTCCGCGCTCGCCAACCGGCCGGACCACCTCTCGGCCTACGCCCTGATCGTGGAGGACGGCACGAAGCTCGCCCGGCAGATCCGCCGCGGCGAAGTCGCGACCCCGGACGACGACCTCACGGCCGACATGTACGAGCTCGCCGACGCGCGCCTGGCCGCTGCCGGGTACTCCTGGTACGAGGTCAGCAACTGGGCCCGCGACGATGCCCACCGCTCCCGGCACAACCTCTCGTACTGGCTCGGCCACGACTGGTGGGGCGTCGGTCCCGGCGCCCACAGCCACGTCGGAGGCGTGCGCTGGTGGAACGTGAAGCACCCGGCGGCCTACGCCGACCGGCTGAGCACCGGGGCCTCACCCGCTGCCGGGCGGGAGACGCTCGACGCGGGGACGCGGCGGGTGGAGGACGTGCTGCTGCGCTCGCGCCTGGCGGACGGGCTGCCCATCGACGCGATCGACGCCGATCGGCGCAGCGAGGTGGCGGGGCTCATCGCCGACGGCCTCGTCGACGGCCGGGTGGCGCTCGGCGGCCGGATCGTGCTGACCCTGCGCGGCCGTCTGCTGGCCGACGCGGTCGTGCGCCGCCTCACCGACGGCTGAGGCCGGATCCCGGGGCGGGCGACGCGCGGCCGCCCCGATGCCGCGGCTACTTGAAGAACGGGATGCTGAGCGGGTACGTGTAGTACTCGCCCGCGCTGGCGCGCACCGAGGCGATGATCGCGAAGACGATCACCAGGATCGGCACGACCAGGAACACGATGAAGCCGACGAGGACGAAGGACAGGATCGTCCCGGCGACGTAGGCGATCAGCGTCGTCAGGTGGAAGTTGAGGGCCGTCTTGGCGTGCGCCTCGAGGAACGGTCCGCGCCCCTTGAAGACCAGGAAGACGATCAGCGAGGGCAGGAAGCTGAAGAAGATGCCGGTCACGTGCGTGACGATCGCCCAGGTCTTCTCGTCCGCCGGGTTCAGCGGCGGAGCCGGGGTCCCGTAGACGGGGGGCGGGGGAGGGGTGGCCGACATGATGGTCTCCGTTCCGGCGGCGGCGACGGGCGTCCCCCGTGCGCTCGGCGTCCATCGTGGCATGCGGCGACTCCCTCCGCACCGGGCCGCGCGGGACCTCCTCCTCGGGGATGACGGGGCTCCTCCCCGCGGCCCTGCAGGAGTGCACCCCGGCCGATCCCCGCGCAACCCCGCCGGGCGGTCCGCCTCCCGGTTATGATTGGCACTCAGAGTTGCGGAGTGCCAGGCTCCGCGCGGCGTCAGCGCCGCAGACGGTCGTGCCCGCGGGCACTCGGAGTCCGGCGGGAGGTCGGTCGTATGGTCACGGAGCGCGGTCTCCAGGTCCTGCGCGTGATCGTGCAGGACTACGTGGCGAACCGGGAGCCGGTGGGCTCCAAGTCGATCGTCGAGCGCCACGCGTTCGGCGTCTCGGCCGCCACCATCCGCAACGAGATGGCCCAGCTGGAGGAGGAGGAGCTGATCGCGGCTCCGCACACCTCGTCCGGCCGCGTGCCGACCGACAAGGGCTACCGCCTCTTCGTCGACCAGCTCGCCGACCTGCGCCCGCTCACCTCCGCGCAGCGCCAGGCGATCGAGACGTTCCTCGGGCAGAGCCCGGACCTCGACGAGGTGCTGGTCAAGACCGTCCGCCTGCTCTCG
This sequence comes from Rathayibacter sp. AY1C4, assembly GCF_002932195.1. Taxonomy (NCBI): domain Bacteria; kingdom Bacillati; phylum Actinomycetota; class Actinomycetes; order Micrococcales; family Microbacteriaceae; genus Rathayibacter; species Rathayibacter sp. AY1C4. Next base: position 118,406 of record NZ_PSWE01000009.1, read on the forward strand.
CAGCTCACCAACAGCGTCGCGCTCGTGCAGTACCCGTCGTTCGGAGCCGCGCGGCTGCGCCACGTGGAGCTCGTCGCCCTCGCTCCCCGCCGCCTCCTGTCGGTGCTGATCACCGACACCGGCAGGGTCGACCAGCGCGTGCTCGAGACCCCGGAGGACGTGGACGACGCGCTCCTCGGCGAGATCCGCGCGAAGCTCAACACGGCCGTGCTGGGCCTCGGGCTCCAGCAGGCGGCCGAGACGCTCGGCTCCGTCGCGGAGCGCTTCAGCCCCGAGCGGCGCCACGTGCTGACGCCGATCGTGCAGACCCTGCTCGAGCAGGTCGGCGCCAACCGGCAGGACCGCCTGGTCATGGCCGGCGCCGCGAACCTCGTCCGCACCGAGGAGGACTTCTCGGGCAGCATCTATCCCGTGCTCGAGGCGATCGAGGAGCAGGTGGAGCTGCTGCGCCTCTTCGCCGAGATGACGCCGGACCCCCGGGGCATCTCGGTGCGCATCGGCCGCGAGAACGCGCCGTTCGGGCTGCAGGAGACCTCGGTGCTCACGAGCGGGTACAACACCGCGGGCGGCCAGGTCTCGCGCCTGGGCGTGCTCGGCCCGATCCGGATGGACTACTCCGGCAACATCACCGCGGTGCGCGCCGTCGCCCGCTACCTCTCCCGCCTCCTCGGCGAGGAGTAGGCCCGACCTCCCGGCCGCCCGCGGTGTTGTACCCGCTCGTGAGCAC